>JABCOJ020000012.1 GCA_013333675.2 Candidatus Saccharimonadota bacterium
CTGCTACCTTGCCGTCAATCCCGAAACTCTGGTGCACATCTGCTAGAATTAAATGATTGCTTGTACCTCCAGTCACCAGTACAAAGCCGCGTTTGCGTAGTTCGTCCGCTAACTGCGCCGCATTTGTTACTACATTGCGTGCGTATTCCGCGAACTCTGGTTGCAGCGCTTCGCCAAACGCCACTGCCTTAGCGGCGATTGTATTCATGTGCGGTCCGCCCTGCGCGCCTGGAAACACGGCGCGGTCTATCAATGTCGGAATGTTCTCAAGTGTTTTTTTAGGTTTTTTCAGCGGACTGCTTACCGTGCCCATACTTAAAATTAGTCCGCCGCGCGGTCCGCGCAACGTCTTGTGCGTGGTTGTAGTCATGGCGTGAAAGCCGTGGTCAAGCGGATTCGCCGCTACGCCGCCTGCGATTAAACCCGCAATGTGCGCTACATCAGCCATTAGCAAACAGCCAGGAATTTCCCGCCCAATCTCGGCAAATTTTGCCCAGTCTAGCTCGCGCGGATACGCACTGAAGCCTGCCAGGATGATTTTTGGTTGATATTTACGCGCCAGGCGGCGAATTTCGTCGTAATCAATTTCGCCCGTCGCAGGATCTTTCATCTTGTATGGTACAAAATTATACAACTGTGCACTACGTGTGACGGGTGAGCCGTGCGTGAGATGCCCGCCGTGGCTCAAATCCATTGCTAAAATTGTATCGCCCGGGCGGCACCATGCGCTATATACCGCCTCGTTTGCTGGCGCGCCGCTATGCGGCTGTACGTTGGCGTGGTCGGCGTGGAATAATCGCTTGGCGCGGTCAATGGCAAGCTGTTCAACCTTGTCGGTAAACTCCTGTCCGCCGTAGTAACGGTGTCCGGGGTAGCCTTCGCTATATTTGTTTGTAAACACGCTGCCGAGTGCTTGCCGCACCGAGTGGCTGACGTAGTTTTCGCTAGGGATTAGCTCTAATCCTTCTCGTTGGCGTTTTGCTTCGCCGTCGATAAGTGCCGCAACAATATCATCATTCATAATCTGTACCTCCATTACGTTTATTTGTCAAAAGCAGTGAAATCGTTGCTAGATCATGTGTTTAGTATAGCGTGTTTTGAAATACTTGACAATATATCACATCAGGTATATTATGTATGCCATGAAGACGTCGGAATATCTTAAAAATATTGGAACATTAATTCAAGAAAACCGCCAATCGCGTGGTATGACACAGAGTGAGCTTGCCGAAGCGCTTGGTACGAGCCAGTCGGCAATCAACCGTATTGAGAAAGGCGGACAAAATATCAGTCTTGAGATGATTGCACGCATCGGCGATGTGCTATCGTGCGAGATTGTCCGTATCAATAATTATGGCAAAACTAATTTCCGCGTGACGGGCGGGCGGGAATTGCATGGCAGTATAGAAGTAAAAACTAGCAAAAATGCGGCGGTTGCGCTGCTTTGTGCTAGCCTGCTAAACAAAGGAAAGACGACGCTGCGGCGCGTTGCGCGAATTGAAGAAGTTAACCGCATCATTGAAGTGCTCGAAAGTATTGGCGTGAAATGCCGTTGGCTGGAACATAATGACCTTGAAATCAATCCGCCAAAGCGGCTGGATTTAGCAAATATGGATGTCGACGCTGCTAAACGCACGCGCAGCATTATTATGTTCCTTGGACCATTGCTGCACCAATATAGTACGTTTGAATTGCCATTTAGCGGTGGTTGCAATCTTGGTACGCGCACAGTTGAGCCGCACATGACTGGGCTTGCACCGTTTGGGTTGTCGGTGCAAGCGACAAGCGATCGCTATGTTGCGACGAGCAAGCCGCAGGCAATTGACCACGCTATCGTCTTGACTGAACGTGGCGATACTGTGACTGAAAACGTCATCATGGCGGCGGCGCTTTACGACGGTGTGACGATTATTCGCAACGCCAGCCCGAACTACATGGTGCAGGATGTTTGCTTTTTCTTACAGGCACTCGGCGTGGATATTGATGGCATTGGCACGACAACGCTGACGATCCGCGGTGTGAAATCAATCAACAAAACAGTGGAATATTATCCAAGCGAAGATCCGATTGAAGCGATGAGTTTCGTAGCGGCGGGTATCGTGACGGGGTCGGAAATTACGGTGGCGCGCGTTCCGATTGAATTTATGGAGTTAGAGCTGGCGACACTCGCTGGCATGGGGCTGCAGTATAATATGACTCCTGAGTATATGGCACGCAATGGACGGACGCGGTTGGTAGATATTACGTTGAAAAAAACTAAGCTGCACGCGCCGAAAGATAAAATTCACGCGTTGCCGTTTCCTGGCATCAATATGGATAACCTGCCGTTTTTGGGGCTATGCGCGACGGTTGCTGATGGTCGCACATTGATCCACGACTGGAGTTACGAAAACCGCGCGATCTATTTCACGGAGCTTAGCAAACTAGGCGGGCGTGTTGAAATGGTTGACCCGCATCGTGTGTATATTACCGGTCCGACGCGCTGGAAACCGGCAGACATTATTGCGCCGGCAGCGCTGCGTCCGAGCGTGGTGATTTTGCTCGCTATGATGGCGGCTCCTGGCGTGTCGCTGCTGCGCGATGTGTATAGCATTAACCGCGGCTATGAAGCGATTGCTAAGCGGCTCAATTCGCTCGGTGCGCAGATTGAGACGGTATGGGAGTAAGCGCGGACTTTTGTTATTTATTTCCTAGCTTGATAAGGATATAGCGCTTCTAAAATAAGCAAAAAACCGAGGAAAACCTCGGTGCTTTGCTTGGGGCGAAAGATGGGATTCGAACCCACGGCCTCCGGAGCCACAATCCAGCGCTCTAACCAACTGAGCTACTTCCGCCACGATCGCCGTCTCAGTATATCAGATACTGTACCGATTGTCACGGGGTACATGGGGTGCGGACGAGACGGCGCCCTATTTATTACATGCCGCAAAAATGCTACAATATAACCATTCGCGGGTGTAGTACAGCGGTTAGTATGTAAGTTTTCCAAACTTGAGATCGGAGTTCGATTCTCCGCACCCGCACCAAAATGGAATTTTCTGAGATTTGGTCGTCCGCGTGGCGCAGTATTTGTTATAATAGATGTAGCGCCCCGGTAGCTCAGTGGATAGAGCAAGAGACTTCTAAGCTTTTGGCCGTAGGTTCGATTCCTACCCGGGGTACCAGCGTTTGAGTCGTTGTACATGTAGTTTCACTTGTAGAAAATTAAAAGAGATAAATACCTTAGTTATTTTTCTCTCACGAAAAAACCACCCGGACGAAGGATGGTTTTTTCGTGGAGGGTCAGGAGGGGCTCGAACCCTCGACACCCTGCTTAAGAGGCAGGTGCTCTAACCAGCTGAGCTACTGACCCATTATTGTTTAAACTATACGCGCTTGTTTGCTCGCCATAGAGACTCTGTTGTCTGGCTAGCGATTTTCTTGGCAAACTAAACCTGTATCTTTTCACTGTAGCACGTTTTGGCAAATTAGTAAAGGCTCAAACATGGTGCTTATGATTGCCATATCGGCAAAAATGCGCGATAATATAGCAGTATGTCGCAGCTCAATATAATCGGTAAACATGTGCGCGCGGGCATTTTGAATGCTCAAAAACGGAGCGATGCGCGCCGGCAAGCGTTAGCGCAGGCGGAAAAGTACAATGTTGTCGGGGCGGGCGGTGCGTTTACTGCAGCATATGAGCAACTACGTAATGCTGCTGAAAATACCGACGAGCATTTGTTGCTGCAAAATGCGATTCGCCGGTTTTTCAAACAATTATTTATCGTACGCGACGAAACGCTTGTGCGCCAGAGCGGTACTGAGTTGGTAATTGAACTGACGTTTGCGGGTTACATTCCAAATGATAACGTCGCTCCAGAGCAAATCGAAGCAATAACGGAGTTGGCGCGCCAGCACTATGCGGCATTTGAAAAGCTGCAGAAACGCCGCAGTATTAACGCCGACCGGTCGACGAGTTGGGTGCTTGAAACGCTGTCGGTGCGAGTAGCGCAGCTCATCGCACCGAAAGAACGCGACGTGGCGTTTATGGATTTTGCGTACGAGTATTTCGAGCAGGCGATCCCGCGCGACGCCGTGTCGAAAACGACGCGCGATGAGTACGGCGCAGCGCTTTATGTCGCGATTCACCGCGCGCTGATGAAATCTGATACAGCGACGGCGCGTGCCGGGCTGCTATTACGCTACGGTGTATCGGTGGAGCACTTAGATCAGTTTGTGGCATACAATCAAAAGATTGATGCGCTGCTGCAAGGTTCGGTGGACGATGAACTGTATCGGATTGTCGACCGCCAGGGCGCGCCCCTGCGAATTGTACGCCGCATGATGGAGACCCGCGAAGACGTACCGGAGCTATTATTGAAGCGCGAAGTTTTTTTGGAGGCGTTTGAGCAGCAAGTTACCAAAGAATACACGAATATCATGGGACGCATCAATCGTGCGATTATGCGTAGCGTAATGTTTTTGATCATTACGAAATTCTTAATTGGCATCGCGATTGAAGTGCCTTACGATATGTGGGCACACGGCGCGATTTTGTGGCAGCCGTTGATTATTAACCTGTTCTTTCCGCCAGTTTATATGGTGCTGCTGCGGTTCACGCTTAATACGCCGGGCTATGCGAATACGTCGGCATTAGTGAATCGTGTCGATACGATGTTGTATAGCGACAGCACGACGCTTGTGCGCCGGCAATTAGGTGGTAGGAAATATAGCGTAGTCTTTTCGGCATTATACGGTGCGTCTAGCTTGGTAGTATTTGCGGCAACAATATGGATATTACTGCTGCTTAACTTCTCGCTTGTGCATATTGCGATATTCTTCTTTTTCTTCTCAGCGGCGAGCTTCTTGGGCTTTCGCTTGAGCCGCATGATTCGCGATCTGGAGATTGTGCGCAGCGCGAGTAACGGGCTGACGTTTGTGCGCGATACGATTTATTTGCCGTTTGTCGTAGCAGGGCGCTGGATGAGCGATAAATATGCGCAAGTTAACATTGTGTCAATTATTTTAGATATGTTGATTGAGCTGCCGCTCAAAACGATTTTGCGCCTCGTGCGGCAATGGTCGGCATTTATTGACGATAGAAAGGATCGCATTACATGACGCGGGAGCTAAATGGGCGCGAACTGCAGCAATTTATCAAAGTACGCCAACTGCGGCAAGTGCGGAATTTGCGGCAAGAGCACGGTATTGCTCCAAAATTGTTGATCGTGATGAGCAAAACAGCGAGCGACGTTATCGCGGCGTATGTGCGCATGAAGCAGCGGTATGCGCGCGATATATTGATTGACGTTGAGATTGCGGTGGTAGAGCAGAGCGATATGATTAGCACGGTGCAGCAGGCAAACGATGACGCGTCGATTCAGGGTATTATCGTGCAGTTGCCGCTTGACGATCCGGCGGGTACGAGCAAGATTTGTAACGCGATTGCACCGGAAAAAGACGTTGATGGGCTGGGCGAGCACGCTATATTTCCGAGCGCAACAGCACAGGCGATTGATTGGCTTTTGGCGGGCTATGGTGTCGATTTGGCGAGCAAGGTGATTGCGATTGTGGGGCAGGGCAAATTAGTCGGCGCGCCGCTTGCGAAATTGTGGGGCGAGCGCGGCTTGAATATTACCATATTTGACGATCAAACGCCGCTTCGTGATATGCAGCGGTTTGATGTGATTGTAACGGCAACGGGCGTGCCGCGGTTAATTACATCAGGCATGGTAAAACCTGATGCGGTGGTGGTAGACGCCGGTATAGCAAGCGAGCACGGCAAACTTATTGGTGATGTTGATGATAGCGTGCGTGCCATGACGCATGTAACGATGACACCAAAAAAAGGCGGCGTCGGTCCGCTAACATATACGGTACTATTTGATCATTTGATTGAAAGCTGCCTCAAGCGAGCAGATAAGCTGTAGCTAGCGAATATTAAGCGCATGTTTCACGCGCTCAACAACTTGGCGTGGCGTGAAATCGGCTTTCACAATGTAGCTATGCACGCCGAGCTTGCGTAGTCCATCCGGCGCTTCTTCTTCGCCGAGATTTGTTAGGACGATGACGGGCGTCTGCTTGTGGCTTGGCAATGCGCGGATTAGCGAAAGCGCTTCAACGCCGTTCATGTTTGGCATTTGCAAGTCGAGTAAAATCAAATCCGGATGGAACTTTTTTACGATTGCAACGCCCGCTTCGCCGTCGCTCGCCGTCGCGACATCAAACCCTGCCGCCTCAAATTTCATGCGGTACATTTGGTTGATCACTTGGTCGTCTTCAATTATCGCAATC
>JABCOJ020000013.1 GCA_013333675.2 Candidatus Saccharimonadota bacterium
AAAGTACTTTACCCCCACATATCGTACCGCTTCGTTTCGCACCCAATCTTTCACCGCCTGTTCCAGTTCGTCATGCGGCGCATGCTGGAAACTCGCCACAATCGCAACGATTTTGCGACCGCGCACCGATACTTGCGTCTTGCCATCATATGGCCAACGCTGATATAGACATTGGTTTAAGCGTCGCGCCAGCGCCGCTTCTAACGGTAATAGCTCCGGCGTCTCATTGCAAGCATAACCGACCATAATCCCTTGGTCGCCTGCACCGCCCGCATCAACGCCGCGCGCAATTTCTGGACTTTGCTCGGCAACCCGCTCAATAACTTCAGTATTTTTGCCGGTAATTCGCCGGACAATTTTCGCAATGTCAACTTCTGCCCGACTCGACACCTCACCCGTAACGAATACTGCACCATGTCCGCCCGCTACATCAATCGCTACACGCGCCCGCGGATCTTTTGCCAAATATGCATCTACAATTGCATCCGAAATCTGGTCGCATAATTTATCTGGATGCCCTGGCGACACGCTCTCGGCTGTGCGTATGCTATTTTGATTTTTACCCATAGATCGCTCCTTTCGCACATCTTGCCACGCGCCGAGCAGAGAGGAGTTTTCGTGAAAATATCTTCCCATTCGGGCTAGATGGAGCACCTTGCCGCAGCGTGGGATCGTCCCACGCCAAAGCAGGTTGCTGGCGGCTCAACGAGCTAGTTCTCTCGCCGCACTCTTGATATGCTAATTGTTAATTGTGGGGCTATTGTAGCATGAAATACCGCGCATTCACAACGGCTACCGACGCGGTAAGCGCGGATATATAAAGATTGATCAAAAAATATAAACGCTTCCGCGTATTTGCTACTTTCGTTCTTTCATCTTATATCCTATTTAGCACACTCCGCAATTCCCGCACCGGCGCCGCATACTCAACTCCGACTTCCGCAAAGTGCTGTCGTGCAGCCAGAATTTTACCGCGCTCACTCGCGCTTAGGTGTGGGTCGTTGATATCGTCCGAGCCTTTCGTTTCCGCCACAAAGTACACCCGCTCGTCGCCGTCAAATACCACCGCCCAGTCTGGATTATACGAGCCCAGCGGCGTCGGGATCGTGAACCAACCCGGCAGCTTCACATAAAACCGAATGTTGTCCGCTTGCTCCAGCGCTTTCATGAATTTGTACTCCACTTCTGAGTCAACCGCCACATAATCATACACTGTCTTATCCGGATTCTCGACAGCAATCGCCCCGCTCTTCGTCGCTGCATCATACAAATAAGTTTCAAGTTCGTGATTTTCAAACAAGCGCATGTCATAACTCTCGCCAGTTTTTCGATAACTAATTCCATCTACCATCGCCATTTGCTTAGCGCGATGTATCGCCCGCGCCGCCTCGTCGATCATCTGTTGTGGATTACGTGCTAATTTACCAAACACATCTGCCTTATCAAGCACGGCAAAAATCATCGCGCGCGTCAATCCTGTTCGCTTTTCCAGCACGCTCAGAATATCTGGCACATACACCTTCTGGATATTCGCTGCTACACCAGCACCTGGCGTTTCACTGACCGTAAAACCGCGCTCCGCGCCTAACTGTTCAATTCGTACTCTGGTATCAACAATCTGCGGACGGACGACCTCAACCAATACTAATTGCTTAGTCGCTTGACGTACTAACTCATCTACATCAAACGCCACACGATAAACGGTTTTATGTTTTATCCGCTCCCACAATTCCTTAAAATCGTCGCTCAAAGCCAGGCTTTTTGTCAGCCGTATCCGCCGCCGATCGTCGCGATTCTTAATCCGCCCGCTAAACGAGATTCCCGTTTCCTGTTCAATCTCGGTCTGCAACTTTCGGCTAAAATCCGCGTAACTTTCGTTAGCTACCACCGTCAGCACATTAGTATTCTGGTCGTGAACTCGCTCGCCATTGATATCTACCGGTAAGCGCAACCCCCGCCCAATTTCCTGGCGCTTTTTCATCTCGCTCGACGTTTCGTTCAACGTACAGATCGTAAACACATTCGGATTATCCCAGCCCTCGCGCAGCGCCGAGTGGCTGAAGATAAATCGCAGCGGTTCGTTCGGGTCAAGCAGCCGCTCCTTGTCTTTCATGATCAAATTGTAGGCGCTATCATCGTCTTTTGTTCGGCCGCCCTCGCCCTTGGTATCACGCGAGTCCTTCCATTGCCCACTTTTATCCTTAGCGAAATAGCCGTCGTGCACTGCCTCAGCCGCTAGCCCATCTAGCACGCCCGCAAAGCGCGGTTTGGCCGCCACCTTTTTATAGATTTCTTCAAACCACTCAGCAAATTTACCTTTCGCCGCGCCGCCTGACGTATACTCACGGTAATTTGCCACCTTATCGATGAAAAACAAACTCAAAACCTTCACATCCGCGCCCAGCTGTTTCTGCTTATCAAAATGGTCTTCAATCGTCAGTTCAATCTGCCGCTTCAAAATCTCCTCGCGCAAGCTCTCGTCTTTCTGCCCGACATACACCGTCTTGCTATTAGCAAATTCTACCGCCTGCTCAACAAAATCAATTCGCTCTACTACATAATTTTCGTACACCGCACGACCCGTCAATTCCACCAAATCATCGCCTGGACTCACTTTTACCACTCGCCGCTGTAAGCCGCGCCCATCACTAGCATCAACTTCAACATGCGCAATAATCCGGCTCTTGCCTTTACGCTCCAGCTTCACCACATTCACATACGCGTCATTATAGCTATCCTCGCTCAGTACACTGTGTACCTCAATTTTCTTTACCAAATGTTTATCATAGGCGTCGACCGGTGTCAGGCGATAGAGTAGATTGTACGGATTTTTATGCGTAGCACTATAGCGCAGCGTGCAAAGCGGGTTGAGGCTTTCGATTGCTGCTTTCCTCACTTCGGTTTCCATATTTTGCGGCTCATCGATGATGACAACCGGATTCGTCGCGCAGATAAAATCAAGCGGTCGACCATTATCGCTTTGCTTGTTCATGATATTTGCCGCCTTGGCAAAACTGTCGATATTTATCACCATGATCTGCAGCGTGTCATTGGTCGCAAACTCGCGCGCCTGGCCAGTCTTCTTACTATCCCACACATAAAAATTCATCTCTGGATTGTCATATTCAGCAGCGAAATGCTCACGCGTAATTTCCAGATTTTTCATCACACCCTCACGAATCGCCACACTCGGCACCACAATGATAAACTTCTTCCAGCCATATTTTTGATGAAGCTCATGAATCGTACGCAAATAAACGTAGGTCTTGCCGGTGCCGGTTTCCATTTCGATGGAGAAGTTAAGATCGTCGCTTTTTGCATCGACTATATCGTTTCGTTCTTGCACCGCCATGGTGTTTTTCACGACCTGCTCTTTAGTTAGCGATAGAACATTCCCTCGAGCGCTCGTCGCCTCCAGGCTCAGCTGCTGCCCCTCTAGCCCCAGCTCCGCCTGTCCTCCAATCACGCAACTATCGCCTTTTAGCTGCCCAGCAAAAACATCAACCACCGCGTTGATCGCGTCGAGCTGGTAATCTAGGTTTGAATCAAAGTGGAGTTTCATCAATCTAATCCTCTTCACCTAGACCGAATTTCACAATTAGCTTGTTTTGTATACTATTTTTTATCCCATGATACATAAACTGTCTTAATCGATATATTAGATTAAATAGTTTAAATTCTTTACCGAGCAAAGCACCAATCACCACAAAAACTAGAGTTATTGTTGGCATCATAATACTTACAATCCAATCAAAAGAAAGCATACTTGCGATAAAGGCAATCATAATAAAAATTAATACTAGTATCACTATCCAAATTACTACATTGATAATAACTGACATCTGTTTAGCGATCATGCCTATTCGACTCTCTACTAAATCAACTTTTGTTTTATTTTTTTCGGCATCTAGTTTATTAAGTTCCTGTTCCGACCTGATCTCTTTAATATATTCTTGATTAATAATAGTCTTAGTGTCGCTGTTGTTTGCTAATTTCTCAAAGGTCTCAGAAGATGCAAGAATTATACCCACATCCTCTTCAGATATTGAATTATCCTTAACCGCGGTATTTAGCTCTCCGACGAACTTTTCCCATAAATCGTGAGGTATAGCCCTCTCCCTAACATACGCCATAATACTCTGTCTCATTAGACTAGTTGCAACTTCAGATGAGCCTACGTTACGTAACCATATAAGCCCAGTTGTTTCTAACGGCGTCAACGCAACAGGAAATGTGTTCTCAGACTTTGCCAACTCTTTAGAAACGCTGATAATCGCTGTATCTGGAGATATAAATACCGCTCTACTCTTCTCTAAGATTTTACTCCTCGACGACCCCCTTATGCCCTGAATATGTCTGATAAGTGTAGTGTCGTGGTTTAGTGTAGCCGTTCGCTTTGGGTGCCCAAGTAAATCTGACCAGGTGTTAATATTACTAGCCATGTTTTTATAGGCTTCATTATCTTTA
Source organism: Candidatus Saccharimonadota bacterium (assembly GCA_013333675.2). GTDB lineage: Bacteria > Patescibacteriota > Saccharimonadia > Saccharimonadales > Saccharimonadaceae > Saccharimonas. Next base: position 4,468 of record JABCOJ020000013.1, read on the forward strand.
TTAACCCTAACTTCAGAAATTTGAGCTCCAAGAGATTCAATTTTATCATCCAGAGTTTCAAGCAAAAGATTTATTCTATTACTGTTATAGCCTCTTCTTTGCAATTGATAGTAAATCGACCCTACAGGTCGTCCATCAATATAGTTATTAACTTGAGCAGATGTGGCATTTAACAATCTCCTCGCCTCATCAACCGTATCCCTGGCTACAAATAGTCTGGCTTTCGGTTGATTAGTTATTAGACGTATTAGGTCATGAGCTTGATTGTTTGACTCTTCGTCATGAAGATTCAGTGCACTTAGCAGTATGCTTGTATCGATATAGAAGTCTATGTCATCAAATTTTACATTTTTTGAAAATTCGCTCCTTGTCTTCATTATCGAAAGATACAGACGGCCAAAAAACATGTTCTGCAAAAACTTAAATCTATTGGCGTCATTTTCTTCAATGTATAGGATATATTTTGCTATATTTGAACTGAGTTGAAAATTTCCCGTATCACTTCGAGTAAGAATGGCTGATGTAAGCACCATGTTTTGGTCTATAAAGCTGATAGTTTCTTGTGCTGGATTTTTTGGTAGCTTATAGCCATTGGACCTAAAAAAGACCTTCATCCCCTCTACCAAATCATTAAGCTCACGATCCAGCGAACTGACTGATTGCAATAACTTATCTCTAGAATTTACCCCCGCGCTTGTTAATGTAATATTGGCATTACTCGAAGATCGAATGTTGCTGTACTCTACTAACTCTTCGCTCTTGAGCCTCTTTACTATTGTCCTCACGACGCCAGTTGGGATATTCTCTATCTTGTACTTCTCTTCAAATTTTTTGGCAATACTATCAAGAGAGTCGTTCCGTTCTATACAGACTATCATCAATTGACTGATAGCTGATAACATATCTCTTCCATCTGCATACAGTGTATTAACGGCAGCAAATAATATAGTACCTATGCTATTTTCACTCATCACACCACCTCCACCCTAACACCCTGCTGTTCGGCTTGGAGGGTTAGGTTTATGCGTAGGGTTTCGTTGGTGCCGAGGGCGCGGGAGAGGAGGAGGACGGTTTGGGCGCCGCTGGCTAGGATTTCGCCGAATTCTGCTTCGGTGAGGTCGGGTGTGAGGCGGATGGCTAGGCTGGCGGACGGTACGAACAAGTATGCGCCGCGGTTTTCGACTTCGGCCATCGGCGATATACCGCGCTTGAGCAGTAATTCAGTCAAGATCGATTCGTCGGTGGCGTCCGATTCGATCGGGTCGATAATGTCGAGCATTTGCTGGCGAATTTCTTCGGGGTCGGTGACCATTTCGTTCCATGGCTTGAAATTGCTCTCACTCACGCTGTATGATCGGAAACCAAGGTCGAACGGTTTTTCGCGCTCTGCCAGTTTGTCGGCAAAATCAGTGCGGATTTTGGCACCAGCGCGGCGAATGCGCTCACGAGCGATGTCGGCGATATTGGCGTAGCCTGCTTTGAAAGCTTCGGATTTTTCACTGGTCTGTTCGGGCAATTGCACGCAAATCCACTGGCGATTGCCGCCGTCTTCGGCGTTGAGTTGCATGACGGCGTGAGCGGTTGTGCCAGAGCCGGAGAAGAAGTCTAGGACAATATCCTCGTCAAACTTTGAATTAAATGTAGCACCTAAAATAAGCTCCTTAATAAGTGATATCGGCTTTGGAAAAGAAAACTCATCACTAAAACCGAGCTCTTGAATGTCACGCTTCCCGTCAGCAGATAAGTGTTTTAGAACACTGTAAAATTTTGAACCGTCCTCGTCTAATGGCCTAAGCTTAGCCACAATATTATGTCCAGCTTTTTTAACTAGCTGATATTTTCCACTTCGTATGCCTTCATCTATTTCTACCTTCTTACTAACACCTTTTACCTTTTCGATCTCTTCGTATGGCAAAGTTCCGTATTTTCCAAACTCTCTTCTGAGCCAGTCATCTTGGAGCCAAAATTTCTTTCCGTTTTTCTCAATAATTTTTCCGCGGATATCTTTCGTACGCTTTAATGGACTAAAGTTGCTTATATTTCTAGAGTAGATAAGAATATATTCATGTCCTTGTACTATTTGCTTAGCAAGACCGCCCCCTTCTGCGCGGATAACAGCAAGCTCACCGACAAAATTCTCCTCCCCAAAAATCTCATTCATCATCAGGCGGAGGTTGTGAACTTCGTTGTCGTCGATCGAGACGAAAATCACGCCGTCTTGGCGGAGCAGATTGCGCGCCAAGAACAGCCGTGGATACATCATGTTCAGCCAGTTACTATGCCTATGCCCGCCAGTGTTGGAGCACAGACCATCGTCGCGCGTCACGTTACCTTCGTCGTCGGTGATGCCGGCTTCTGCTTCGTAACTTTTGCGTGTCTGCTTGAAATCATCGTTGTAGACGAAATCATTGCCAGTGTTGTACGGCGGATCAATGTAAATCATCTTCACCTTGCCATAATAGCTCTTGTGTAAAATCTTCAGCGCCGCTAGGTTATCGCCCTCAATGAACATATTGCTCGTGGTATCCCAATCAACGGAATGAGCCCGATCGGCATGGAGCGTCTCAACCGTCTTCTCTTGGATTTTGGCGAAAACATCGCTCTTGCCCTTCCAGCTAAGCCCGTAGCGCTCACCCAAATCAACCGCCTCGCCGAGCGTCGCCTTGAGTCGCGCCCAATCAATTTTGTCCTCAGTAAATGCCTCCGGAAAAAGCTGGCGGAGTTTTGCTAGTTGATCGTTCGTTATATCGTCGTTGTAGCCATTCATCATACTTCCTATTTATTATAAATCATCCTATAGATTCGTCTTCTGCGAATACTTCTACATAATCTTTATACGTATACTTCTTACCATAACCATCGTTCTCGTCGGCTGGATAAAGAATGTTCATATCAACGAGACGATCTATCAGTTTGTAAGCTGATGGTCTACTATACCCAGTTTGATTAACAACATCAGCGATACCTACAGTTGGCATTTTATAAAGAAAGCGGATCATATCAAGTGTTTTCGGAGCCGTAGCCTTGCCAAGCTTCTGAGCTTTCCGCATGTCTCGTTCCCGTAATTCAGTTATCTTCCGGCACGTTTCAATAGATGAATTAGCGATATCTATCACGCCATCTAAAAAGAAATCTACCCATTCTCCAACATTACCGTTCTCTGAATGGTAAGCGTTGAGTTTTTCATAGTAAGTTTCTTGATGCTTCTGAAAATACGTCGACAAATAGAGGACTGGCATTTCCAGTAATCGCCGATGCCACAAAAACATCGTCACGAGCATACGCCCAGTTCGTCCATTACCATCAAGAAATGGGTGGATTGTCTCAAACTGGGCATGCAGTAAGCCGGCTTTAATAAGCGGTAAATATTCATCGTCAGCATGAATGAATTTTTCCAGGTCATTTAACGCCTGGTTCATTTCGCGAATAGGCGGCGGCACGAAACGCGCGTTATCCGGGCGAGTACCGCCAATCCAGTTCTGTGTACGGCGAAACTCGCCAGGAAAAGGGTTGTGCGTGTTGCGCGCACCAGTCATGAGTTTCTCGTGTAGCTCACGGATGAAACGCAGCGAGAATGGAAAATCCTTTGCCCGCTCTAATCCATAATTAAGCGCCTCAATATAGTGCAAAATATCATCAACGTCTTGCGGCAAATTATTACGCCGCTCAATATTTAGCGCCTCGATTGCGTCAGAGATAGATGCCTGCGTACCTTCAATTTGGCTTGAGGATGAAGCGTCTTTGCGAACGAACATTTCCAAAAAATAGTCTCTATCTGGCAGCAAGGCTGTAATGCCGTCTAGTTTCCCTAAGAGTCGCATCGCCTCAGCATGCTTCTGTTGAATAGCCGATGGGAACACTAGTGTATCTTTTGGCGGAAACGGCTCTAAGACAAAAGCCTTAAACCCTTCTGGCTGGGGTCTATATACACCAATCCTAGGATTTTTACTGCTAATCTTAGTCATACTATGTAAAGATTTTAGCATTTTTTATTTACATTTACAATAATTTGTAAAGTTTTTAGCTATTTTATTTACATCCGATATAAAGATGTAAAGTTTTTATATAATACTGAGGCAATTTACGCCCAAAGAGCGCAAAACGACGAAGTGGCAGCCGCCATTGCACTTCAACTGCCGTTGTATATGGGTAATGATACGTAAGATGTCGGATGACTACAAAATTATCTGAAGTCACCGGCATGAAGAACGAAGCACTTGCCGATAAGGTAGAGTATCTCAAAACAACGCGCAAGCAGGAGCTGATTGATACTGGCATGCTAGCGAAAGGCGTCACCAAAGTTGATACCGAGGCTTTGTTGATGTACCAAGGGATTTACTATAAGGAAATTAACGAGCATCTCCGAACAGGAACGACTATTAGTCCTCACGCCGCTGAGGCAGTGAAGCGGTTAGATAAGATGATTGCAAAGTCCGCTCTCGGCAACGACACGATACTTTATCGCGGTTTTGGTTTGAAAAATCAAATGGCTGTTGGCGATACGTTCAATGACAAGGGGTTTTTGTCGATGAGTCGCGACAATACCGTTGGACGAAGTTTTGCGTTTGGTACGAACGACCCGTACAAATACTTATTACGAGTAAAAGTGCCTCAAGGCTATCATGGACTTGATGTAAATGCTACATTACTTGAGCGTTCTGGATATCCGTACGAGGGCTTTGTGGCTCACTGCTGCGGCGAATGTAACTTTCTAGCTCAGGCGTTACTCCTTGAGTCAGACTATACTCTAAAACCCCTCCGCTCCCTTTTTCCAGCGTAAGCAATGAGTCGAGCGGGTCACTGCTAAAAGTAAGCGTCTGTGAATACCCCACGATCTCGCCTGTCGTCGGGTTGGTGTCAGCTTGCGTGTCCCGAAAGACCACTACACCACAATAAATCCCCTCCAGACGCTCAAGCTCCGTATCGTCAAGCGCCTCTCTCAGTGTAGCGGCAACTCTCCGGGTAGTTGTGGGTCGCGCTCTATTCTAGGCAGTTCGTTGTTCATATCTAGTATTGTACAATATCTTGCCAAGAAAGTCAATAGTTGCTACAGATCAGCCTCTAATCGCCTGGTTACAAAAACTACATTGTATATATCATCACAGTAGTTCGCTCAGTTGAGAAGTTTTGAAAAGTTGCTTATTCAGAGTACACCTTTAATTCTTCTATTGCTCGCGAACTTTCCTGACACCTTCTCTGAGTTGATCTGTCCATTCTGCAATAACCTGCTTGACGGAGTTAGATTCGTCCTCTAGTCCTCTAGTACCCTCAACTCTAAACCAGAGCTTTTGCAAACTTTTCTAAAGGCTGCATAGATTTTTCGATAGTCGCTTTCTGAAATATTGTCTAAGCCAGGAACCATGCTCGGTAGTCTATCGATAAAATCTAGCGGCTGCGAAATCTCTGCAGACGCATAGATAGGGTCTTTACCTGCTTGACGGAGCGAGCGACTAAGTTCGCGCAGGAAAGTGTTTTGCATGGAGTACTCTTGCTTGTCTGTGTGAACGATCTTTTTTAGATCTGCTATTATCCTTCGCTCTTCTGCGCAATTGTATTTATGTTTGATAAAGCCAAACAGATCGTCAATATCGTTCAATAGCACCTGGTCGATTCGCACCACCTCTTTTATGACATCTTTTGGTGTAGTGTCTGATTTGAGTTGTCTATCAGAGCTTAGTTTGATGTCAAATCGTTCCCTTGTTGACCGCTGTAGAGTTTCGCCCCGTTGACGTTCATAAAGCTGCTGGAGCTCATTCATGCTATAAATAACCTTACCTCTAGATTCAATCATTACGCTTAACACGCTGCTAGCAATAGAATGCTTATCCATGTCATCCAGCCATTGATTGCTATCGGCGTGACTTAATATAGCTAAGGTTAGGCTGGTTATTCCGGTTCTCTGGTGGTTTTGTAGGTGTGGCAACTCGTGCTTCTTCGCTAATTTGTCTATTTTCCTCCAAAAATGATTGGCGCGCTTTTGTTGATCTATAGCTGTATCGCCAAGCAAATATATCCCCGCTGACTTTCCGGTGTCCGTGTTTTCAGTGTCGTATACGTACGTATCTGGGGCGAGGAGGTTTTCGGCGAGGAAGTCCCCACGGACATAATTAAATTTTGCGCTAGAATTGGCGCGCGCTACGGTTTCTTTAATTTCGCCCCGCAAGCGGAGATCACTGCCTGACATTAGGCTTATCATGTGCACAGCCCGCTTACCGAGCCTTCTGAAAAGCTTTGGCTCGCGCGGGTACGGCCTACTTTCGGTAAGCGACAGTAAGCATTTTATATAATTGCCGAGGCCTTGACTATTAGTAGATAAGGTGACGGTCTGTGAATAATCTACGACCTGCTCACTGGTTGGGTTAAGAATGGGCGCTGCATTACCTCTAAAAACCGCTACGTCGCAAAAAACACCCTCTAGAGAATCTAATTCAGGGGAGGACCTTTTCTCAATCAGCCTGGCAAACCTTTTCGGGATATTAGGGTTGTCTTTTAGTGAATTTTCCATGACTATCTTCTTATTATACCACATATTTCATTAAAAGCCAATAGTAACCCCCATTTGGGGCATTGTTGCACAACCCTCTAGACAACAAAAAATGAGCGGTGTTATTCTTTTGGTGTGAAGACTAAAGATAAAAACACTGCTCATACCAATAATAACACTAAAAAGTCTGCTAGGATAACCACGAAGAAGGTTGCTAGGAAGGCTGCCAGGAAGATTACTAATTGGAGCGCGTATAATAACACCCTCAAGAGTCGAGGAAATCTAAGCATCTTCCTTGCCGAAGATGTTTTTAAGCAAGATGCGCTGAAGCAGAAAAATAATGGTAAAAATGGACACCCGTTTTGTTATTCCGATGAGTTTATTAAATTAATCCTCATCATCCGCGAACTGTTTCATCTGCCACTGCACCAGACCAGCGGCTTTGCCGAGTTCTTGTTTAATGCAATGAAGATTAGCCGAAAGGTTCCAGATTATTCTACTCTCTCTAGGCGAGCTGCCAAACTAACCGTTGACTTCCTGCCGAAATGTCGCTCCAGGGAGAATATTGTTATGCTAATCGATAGCTCTGGCTTTAAGTTATTCGGCGAAGGTGAATGGAAAGCTAGAAAGCATGGCTATAGCCGCCGGCGGACTTGGCGGGAACTACACATCGCTATAGATCACTCTAGCCGAGATATTGTTGGTCTTATTAATACTTCCGCTCATACTCATGACAATACCCAGCTTCTGCCGATGCTAGATCAGGTTCAGTCTCGCTACAGCCCTACCGCTTGCGCAAACCATCATCGGCGACGGAGCTTACGACGCGCAGCGTAATTATCTCGACATCACTAGAAAGCGTGGCATAGAATTCATCGCCCCGCCGCCTAAAAATGCTACACTACACCTCAATACCGGGCGGCACTTTAGTTGGTATGACACACCAGGCTGGGAGGAACGCAACCAAGTTGTTCGGCATGTTATTGAGTATGGTCTAGATGGCTGGAAAGCTGATGTCGACTACCATCGCCGCAGCCTAGTTGAAAATACTTTCTTTAGACTAAAGACCATATTCGGCGAACGGCTGAAATCGCGCACAGAAGCGAACCAACTAACCGAACAAAAACTAAAAGCCCTAATCATTAACCAATTCAATAGCCTAGGACTGCCGAGGTATAGCGGAACCAGCTAACGAGACAAAGCAGGACAAGACAAAGCAGGACAAAGCAAAACCCGCAGCAACTAGGGTGAGCTGAGGGTTTGAGGGTTGGGTTGTGCAACAATGCCCCGTACGAGAAAGAGATATTGCTTGGGCGCGGTCAGAATTATATAATTAAAGGTATGAGTAAACCGGATGAGAATGGTGTTGTTGACGTCGACATTGCGCTTGTAGATAAAAGTGGCAAGGAATTGTCTGACACGAGCATTCGCGTTATCACCGCTGAAGAAATAGAAGCAGCTGATAGACTGCTTGGTGTAGAGGGTGATTCTTTACCAGATGCAGAGACGCTGGCTAAGATTCACGAGAAAATGCGTTCGTATAATCAGAACATTACAGTGACACGAGCGGACGGTACGACGTTTACGACATAATCTTGCCAACTCTCCTCTCTCTGTAGTACAATAACCGTAAGCAACGTGGTCACAAGCAGTGGGCACGTTTTTTCTTTCTCTCGCAGTCCGGAAAGGCAATACGACCACCGCTATCGTGGCCATTTCAAACGTTGCTAAAGAATAAACAATCATGAATACACAGATAAACACGAGTACAGACACGCTACGAAGCCGCTATGTCGCGGTTACCGAGCATGGAGATGTAGAGCTTGCCGATGCTCATAACGGCAAGTTCAAACGATTCAAGAAGATGATCGCCGGTTATGGCGACTTCGTAGACCCGCGGAATGCGGGGAGGAAGATGGTGTTGGATAGAGAGTTCTCACGCAAAACCAGTTAATTCGGGTAGTAGAGACCCATTTTAATAGACGGCATGGTCGTCTATTTTTATACTGCAGTATATCATTATGCTATAACTATAATATGACGCGTTCAAAAACACATAAAATCACATCGCCCGCGCCAAAGAAATCGACGCGAAAAACGCCAAGAAAACGACGGAGCATTTCTTTGAAAAAATCATACATTATCGTTTTTGCTGTAGCGCCAGTTCTTGCAACCATATGCTTAGCGCTCGCGTTTCACCTGAACCGCCCGCATGTTACGCCAGCAGCCGATCCCGCCGATACGAAATATTATTTCGCAAATTCAAAATATCGCGACATTACGTCAAAATTTGTGCAGCGCCGCAACCGCGCCGAACAAACATCACTTGAATACCCCATTACGAAAAATCAGAAGATTAACGATACGATCGCCGCTGCTATCAACGAGAAAGACCGCGGCTTTCGCGATACGCTCGCCAAACAGTCGGCGCACATTACCGAGCCATTCACGAACACAGCGGGCTACCAAGTGCTGCGTAACGACGATCATTTTATATCAATTACGGTATTGGTTAAGCAAGATATGCATGCTGCGCACTCCGAGCAGTATTTATTATCATGGACGTTTGATAAACAAACGGGTGATATTGCGGCGCCTCGTGATTTAGCGTCAGCCAATCCGCCGGAGAATCCTACGCCAATACCTACCGCTCCGCAAAACAGCACAACCCAGTGCAGCGGCAAATGCATCGCATTAACATTCGACGACGGACCAGGGGCGCACACTATGCGTTTGCTTGACACGCTTGATACCTATCACGCCAAAGCAACCTTTTTCGTGATCGGTGAAAAAATAGCAGCGCATCACGCAATCTTGCAGCAGCAAGCCGCCCGCGGACACCAAATTGGCAACCATTCATGGCGGCACCCCGACTTGACGGCGCTCGCGCCAAGCAGTGTTGCAAACGAAATCACGCAAACTAACCGCGCGATTCATGCCGCCACCAAGCAAACGCCAACAATAATGCGTCCGCCGTATGGCGCAATCAATGCCTCAGTTTCGCAGCAATTACAAACATTTGGCATGTCGTCGGTTCTGTGGTCGGTTGATACGCGCGACTGGGCTGATCGCGATAGTAATATCGTATGCTCGCGCGCCGTCAGCAATGCGCGCGCCGGCGCAATTATCTTATTCCACGATATCCACCCAACGTCGGTCGACGCCATACCGTGCGTTCTTGATGCATTATCAAAGCAAGGCTTCACGTTCGTGACAATTGATACGCTTTTTGGCGGAAAATTACAGCCGGGGCGATCGTATTTTAGCGCGATGTAAATCGTTATTTCCACGCAACGCCGCACCCGTCTATCGTGCGCACAACGGTGCCGCCCTGATCAACGAGTACGGTGCGCGTCGACATATTGCGCCCATTAAGAGGATAATTGTCAAACGATGAACCCTGCTGCGGCGCAACTTCAACAGCAGCATACTGGCTGTTCGGCGATGCGGACAGTCCCGTAATGTCATGCGCGCTGTCTGAACGATATAGCCTGGCTACGCTACGCCCATCATTATATGTAACCTCGCTGCCTGGTTTTCTGTCGGCAATAAACATACTCTGCATCAACCGGGCATTCTTCCCCAACAGCTTAAGCCGCACAATGTACGAATTTGCGTGTACCGAGTCGCTGAAAACGGCGCGGCGTTCGTTTTTCTCAAGATCATGTACCATGAAACCGCCCGCGCTTCCGAGAAACGATAATTTCCGCCCATCGCTCGAAAAATCGCCAAGCTCGCTCGCGCTACCAAGCGGCCACGGTTGTTTTTTGCCCGCCGTATCAATGAGCAGTAAATCGCCCTTCACCGTGACGGCCGCTATCACACGGCCATCAGGACTAGCACGCCAATCAGTCACCGCGCCCGCATGTTCAATCGCGCGCGACGATCCGCCCACTAGATCTAGTAGCTGTAGTTGCCCGCCTTTCGTATCGGAGTGCTCACCCGTGATGTAGCCGACGCGCCGTCCATCGCCAAGCGATTGCAGTTTCGCGGCAAGTTGTGGTTTTGCTACCGGCATCGCTTGCGTACGCTTATCATTCACGTTAACGCGCTGCAATTGCGACACGCCATCGCGATAGGTATTCACGACCAGTTCGTCACGCATTACGACAAACTCAAGGATTCGCGGCGCCGCAAATAATACTTCGGTTTTTTCAGATTGCATGGTTGCCGCGATAATTTGGTCATTTGCTTTATTCTCATCGCCGCCACTATATTGCCGATGCAGGTAATATAATTTCGCCGCCGGCGTGGAAAAACGATATTCAATATCGCTGCGCTGCCGCCCATATTGGCCTGCTACATCATGTATACGCACACGGTAGTCCGTTTGATACCGCAATCGTTCATTTGGCGTGATAATTATTGTGTTGCCGTTTGTCGCCACCGATACAGAAACGGCTGGCGCCAGCGAAACCTGTTCTGGCGCAACACGCTTGATCGGCACCGACGTATGCAGCACAATCCGCCCGTTCGCGTTCGTTAATTCAGCTGGATTAAGATCGGCGTAGCGTACACGAACGCCCGTACTTGCTGTTGCTATTGTAAGAATTACTATAATAGCACTGCAAACAGCTGCTACCAGCGTAAATCGGTGCAAGCGTAGCTGCTGAAGCTGCGCTTTAATACACATACGGCTCCCGCGGCGGCGCGACCGATTGAATGCGCGACGGTTTCAAAACGATGTTATGCGGCGAATCTACGTCGGGGTTTTCGATAAACTCACCCGTGATTTCAAGCCAGCTATTCGGTGCGTAGCGATACCGCCAATCCGGCGCGTAAATCGGCACGCCGATCGGCTGCGCGTCAACCACGCAGCATGTCACGAAAAAGCGCGAGGCAAAAAATATATTTGCGTTACCATTATCGGCAACAAATCCGGTAATTGAAGCGGTCTTGCCCACGATAAAATTCGCGTCGTAGTGCGCCAGCAGCGACGACCAATCTTTGATGCCGAGCTGCGAGTAATCAGCCGTATCAAATAGCGCTTGCGAGACACTTGCATCAGTCAGCGTCGGGTTGCGGTCAATACCGCGGCTAACTGCCGTACGCGAACTAAGTGTTGCCGGCTGCACGAAAAGGAAACCAGCACAAGCCATTACGAGGAGAAGCGCTGTCGCCACTCTCATCGTTGTAGGATACGCAGTTGGTTTAATAGCCTGCCGCAAACGACAGCCGACCATCATACTTACCAACGACGCGATCAATCCAACGCTAGCCATCACTAATGTAAATATCGTGTAGCGCGGATGAATATAAAGAGGCAGTTTTCCAAGCACACCCAGGCGAATAATTCCAGCGCACAGTAGCGCCATCGCAATCGCGCCGCAATGCTCAACATACCGCGCCGACCATTTACAGTACATAATTCACCCCCAGTCCTATCGCCGCAGACATCAATAACACAAGCAGCGAAACCTGCATCAGCGCTTTTGGCTGATACGTCGTCCGCATCAAACTAAGCAATTTAATGTCGATCATTGGTCCAAACGTCAGAAAGCTCACAAGCGAGCCAGCAGTAAACGTATCTTTAAATGCCAGCGCAAAGAATGCGTCAACGTTCGAGCAAATAGAAATCACGAACGCTAGTGCCAGCATCGCGGCAATAGACCATGCCGGATTGCTGCCAAGCGTTAATAAAATCTCGCGCGGCACAGCAACTTGTACCAATGCTGCTACCGCTGCACCGAATAAAAGCGCCGGCAACATATGGCTTGCCTCGCGGCGGAACAATTCTAAACTACGCGCCCATCGCCGTTCATGAATGTGGCGGGAAATTTGGCATGCTTTGATAAAATCCGGCTGCAATAATTCATCGCGCCGGCGCTTCATAAACACCCAACCAACCACATTCGCAATAACAAAGCCGCCCGCCACACGCCCAGCAAGCACCACCGGATCGTTCGCAAATGCTTGCTGCGTGGTAATAATCGTCACCGGATTCAATACCGGAGCGGCAAGCAAAAATACCAGCGATTCCGACGCACTCAAGCCTTGCACTAACAGCCCGCGTGCCAATGGCACATTACCGCACTCGCACACCGGCACAAATACACCCAACAACGAAATAGTAACTTGCCGCACCCAACGACACTTTGGCAACCAGCGCAACAACCAGCCTTCCGGCAGCCATACTTGTACTGCCGTCGAAACCATAATACCGAGCACGACAAACGGCAGCGCCTCAACAACGATACTAATCAGGAATGTGAGAAAATCTTGCAGAGGAGTAGGCATACAACCTCTATTATACCAATCGCAAGCTCACCTATATCACCTCCTTTTTATATTCTTTCACCCACGCTGCAAATTCCTGCCATACTGGCGCGACCAGCGCTGTTTGCTCGTCGTCAGAAAGTTCTGCGATAGTTTTACCTTTACTGTCGGCGACAAAATATTTATCGTAGTTGCGCCCATTTATACCACGCGGCTCGCGAACCAACGCACCGGCAACTTTTGATGAAAACGTCTTGAGCGTCACGCCATCAAAATATGTAATCGTTCGCTGCGTAAATGCTACTGGCTTTTCAATATTTTGCGCTAGATCAACCAACTTATCTATACCGAGTACATCAAGCACATACTTTGTATATACACCAGGAAAGCCACCGAGCGGTTCAATAAATAGCCCTGAGTCCATCACTACTACAGGGCAGCGCAATAACGCATGGTATTTTATCGCCTTGTCGACCGAGACCTCCGTTTGATCATCTGACTGAATTTCTGGAACGTCCGGTAAATCAATGCTTGGCGGCACTAATTCAATACCCGTACCGACAAGCGCGCGATTAGCACCACGGAGTTTGTGCATGTTGGTGGTTGCATAGAGAAGCTTCATTCACGATCCTTTCATTACTACTTACTTGTCGTGCAATCATTTACTATATTCTTCAGCATATCATCTGCGCTCATTTCTGCATTAAATATCTGCTCTTCTTTTACGCCAAGCACATCGTTGCTCCTCCACCACTGGCGCATTTCCGCTTCGCCAAATTCATGCGCATTCGGCTTCGTGGCGTGCCGGCGCAGTGTTTCATTAAACGGAATGTCAAAGTAGTAAACGCGGGCTAACCCGTTGAAATCCGATATTAGTTTTGTAAGCATATCGCCATATATATCGCGGCGTAAAATCCCCTCTAGAATGACAATCTTATTTAGTTGATTGCCATACGAACACAGTCTATATATAAGCTCAATCGCTGGATTATCCGGTACGTCTTTAACACGAAGCATAGTACGGCGCACGACATCTTGCGACACAAGCATTGCGTCCGCATGAAAATGATCAAACAGCAGCTTTGCTACCGTTGTTTTACCGCTGCCAGAATTGCCGCGAAGGATGATGAGATGCGAATCTTCCATGTATTTAGCATATAATTTAACCGGCACTTTACGAAAAATCAGTTATAGGCGTGGACGAATTACATACGCACTAAAGGTTTACCTATTCAACAAATCTAGCGCCCGTACAATAAATGGGAACTCTTGATCGTTAGCGCCATTCTCAGTTTTAATAACATCAAGATTGTTTCGGTTTACCCAAATAACTTCAGAATGGTCGGTAGGGTTTATCTTTGGCAAGCAACCACCGGCTAATTGCGCGAAAAAGATAATTTCAACTGAATGCGAACGCTTGATCTTATTTACGTACGTAAACGCATCGACGACATCGCCAACTATAATATCAATGGCAAGCTCTTCCTTTAGCTCTCGACGTAAACCATCAACCAGCGTTTCGCCAAACTCAATATGTCCGCCTGGCAGTTCAAACTTGCCTGGTAGAAATTTCTTCGTTAGCGCCCGCCGTGCAACCATAACCTCATGCCCATTGCTGCCTTCTCGGTATATAGCAGCACATGCGGTTATAACTTGCTGTCCTTCGGCTAGGGTGGCGCTGTCTTGGGGTGTGTTCATGCCAGCAAACTAGTAGTTGACAAATTAAACATAACTTATTTTTAATTATACATTGGTTCAAATAGTCTCTTCAATTATATCTTCCATATCACGTTTACCATCTATAATTATGCCTCGTATATATAGACGATTATAGAATTTTAAATCTACCCCTGTTAATAACTATTAAACTCTATTGATCATTATCTCGTATATATAGGATTATACCCACTTTGGCACGTAGCTAGCATGTCTTCTTGAGCTTGAATCTGGGTCAAACGGCTTTATCATTCCAGAATCTAGTGCTTCAGCAATCCAACGCGATGCAACTGTTGATGATAGTATATCTTTAGCAAAACGAGACCTTAGTGACTCGTTTGTCATAGGAGAGTGGTTTATGTACTGCAAGCAACAATGCATATATACAAGGGTTATCCTGTCTTTACTATTGAATTGCCGTAAAGTCTTATGATCGAATATCGTGACGCTAGTCGTTCCGTCACCATGCCTAATAGATGGAGAGGGTAAGTAATTTACTTCACACGCACTCTCAACCCTATCAATACCCATGCCTCTTTCCTCGGTAAGATTCATAAAATGCATAAGCCTCGCAAGCTTTGGATTGCGACTCATATTACTATCAAGAAATCTATCTACACTAATAACCGGTAAGCCTGCATTTGTAAACTCTACTCGATCATTGTATATTTCAATCCTAGGAGGATACCCATTAAAGAAAAGACCTGATGCATAATCATGTTAGATATCAGCTCACGTATAATCTCCCTAGGGAAGACGGTTCTCATCCTTCGGGTATGACCATCAAGATACTCTTCGCTAGGAAGTAATAGCATAGTCATTTCAAGTAAATTGTTTATGCCTATAGCATACCCTTTATTTCCATCTATTGAACGTTCGACAACCAATTTATTTGAGCCTTTATACTTTATGAGCCTGACACCCTTATTGATTAGATTGTCAAAACGACTCATATCTTTCGCAAACAGTAGGGCTCCCAGATTTGTAATTATATAGCGACCTACTTCTTTTACAATCACGCCCGAATCAATCATATATTTAAGGATTGTTTTAGAATTTTCCGGTACCGGTACCTCACGGAGCAGGAAATATGGCGTAAAGTCAAGTAAATCAAAAACTTCATCTTCCCTAAGCAAGTTGCTCGCATGCCCTTCTTCAAATGAGGTTCTAAGGATCTCCTCCCAAAGCTTTCTCGCTAGCTCCGGGTGCTCACTTAGCTTCTTCTTGGCAGAACCGACCCTAATATACTCTACACCTCTAAATTTAACCGGATATACTTTAGCGCGTGGTATAACCACTATTACTACCCTTTTATTATCTCTCGTCACAGTGTAGTATTTTAAGGCGCCTGCATCACTCAAGTTGGTAGCAAAATAATTTTGGAGCGGTTGACCATGCTCTCTATGCGACTCTGGATCAAATGCAGTTCCTACTATCTCCATTTCATTACTTATACCAAATACAAGGTACGCGTCATTAACTTTCTCAAGAACCGCACCGTTCGCAAGAGCACTAATCAACTCGCCAACATTAGAGGGATTAAAGTTATTCGCCTTAAACTCTATAAATTCCGACTCCCTTTGCTGGAGTAAGTACTCTAATAGCTCATCAGCCATATCTTTCATACTATATATACT
>JABCOJ020000014.1 GCA_013333675.2 Candidatus Saccharimonadota bacterium
AAATTTTAATATTATGACATAATTTTAGTAAAAAGTATTGACTTTAACGTCCTTATATGATATATATATTAGCCTTTTTGACAGCACCAGCTATCATCTAGGCACTTCGTCCTTAAGTCAGATACTTAAGGACTTGAGGTGCCAAAGGCTGACACCTCATAGAGTAAGAAAGGGAGAGCTGTGAGCTCTTTTCTTGACACGATCGCCGTTCTTGTTGTTTTTGCTCCGTGGCTCGTGGGAGCCACGGTCAACAAGGCTCTTGAGCACAGTAGGTGGCGAGGTGTCGCCATCTGTACTACTGTCATCATTGCATTGATGGCAATGTTCGTCTTCCAGGCGTGTGTCTGTAAGACGAACGATTGGGGCAACGATCTCCAATTGATTGTGGCGTCAATAGACACCGCGATGCTGTTCTCCGGGGCATTTATTGTCATGGCGCCATATATGACAGAGGAGGATGAGAAGAAAGAGTAGTTAATAAGGTGTTCGCGCCTAGCTGGTGGGCGCGCATAAACTGAGCCAACGAAACCGCCTGAAATCCAGGCGTCCCCGCACGGGTTACTCGTGCGGGGTTATTTCTTTTTGGAGTCAGGATTGGATGTAGCGTCTGACGTGCGTGACACCTCACCCATACCGCGCTCAATCTTTAAGCCGGCGCGCCCAGCGATAATATACTGCACGATCGCCACAGCCGCTACAATCGCCGCGCCAGGCCACAGCAGCGCCGCATTTGGCGCGGTGAAGTCAAAAAAGCGGCGCAGCGGAACAATCGCGAAACCGGCAATTGCCACCACTGCAACTGCCGCCAGGTACAGCGCACGCGCCAATTTCGCGCGATTATCAAGCGTAACACCAAGCATAATTCCCGCCAAAAACACCAAATATACGCCAAAAAACGTCGCGATGAGTACCGTCATCGTGGCGGCCTGCGACGGCTGGACGCCAGGCGTTTTCAGCATAATCCAGTATACAGCCGCAATCGTCAAGCCTGTGAGGATAGCGATCGGCGCAACCGCCCGTAGTGTATCGCGCCAAAAACCACGCGGATCCACACGATGTACGGGCGAAGGCGGAAACAGCGTCCACATAATTGTCGGCATCGTCACGAGGAAAATATTCAAAAACGTCACGTGGCGCGGTGCATATGGATAGACAACGCCAAGCACAATCGTCGAAAATAGCAGCACAACACCGTAGATAATCTTATGGAAGAAGAGAATCGCGATGATTTCAATCGCCTGAATGATCCGATTGCCGAGCTGCATACCAGCCGGCAGCGACGTAAACGAGTTGTTCAATAAAATCAAGTCGGCGACGCGGCGGCTAGCGGGCGCACCGGCACGCATAGCAACACCAAGATCGGCTCGCTTAAGCGCAAGCGCATCATTTACGCCGTCGCCAACCATACCAGTGAATTTGCCTTGGTTGCGAAAATGAGCAATCAGGCGCTCTTTCTGCTCCGGCAAGACGCGCGCAAAAATCGTGTGCTCGTCGGCAGCACGCATAAAGGCTTCATCGCTTAATTTCGCCAGTTCGGCGCCCGTAATTGACTTTTCGGGGTTATGAATGCCCGCCGCCCGCGCAATATACTGCACCGTGCGCGGATTATCGCCGCTAATCACACGAATCGACACGCCATGCCCTTGCAAAAAACGCACAGTATCCTGTACGCCATCGCGTAGGCTATTGCGTAGTATAACGATCCCAAGCGGTTTGCCCGAACCGCGCGCAAGGTTTTTAAGCGGCGTTTTTGCGTCAGAGAACCCAGCAAGCAGCAATACGCGCATACCGCGCGACACCCACGAGTCAATTTGCTTAGACTGTGCATCGTTCAATGGCGCAAGTTTCGCTACAAATTCCGGCGCCCCCATAACAAGCGTACGCGTCTTGCCGCTTATTACCGCGCGGACGCCCGCTAATTTGCGCGCCGATGAGAAGGCGAGTACGCCGGTAATATTCGCATCAAGCGGCGGATTGGCCGCCGCCAGAATTGCTGCCGCCGTAATATTACCGCCGCCTGTTTCACGCGCCACCAGTGCTGCTAGGCGAGCAATATCAGTATGCGCGTCAAACGATTCGCACGACTCAAGTGTTACTTCATCACTCGTTAGCGTGCCAGTCTTATCTACACAAAGCACGCCGAGAAGCGCCATCGCCTCAATTGCCGATAACTTTTGCGGCAGCACCTTTGCCTGCGCCAAATGCAGCGACCCAAACGCTAGCAGCAGGGAACTCGCGAGCAATAGACCCTCAGGGATCACTGTCACCGACGCAACGGTAATTGTTTTTAAAATCTGTATTGAATCAAATCCAGAAAAATAATAACTCACAAAAATTAACAGCGATAGCACAATTGCACCGTATGTCAAAAAAGTAATCGCTGTTTGGATTGCGCGCTGCAATGGCGTAAGCGCCGGCGTGTAGCGCTTCAGCACCGCGCTAATCGCACCAGCACGCGTATCCGCCCCAAGCGCCCGCACAGTAACGACACCGTCGCCCGCCGTTACGACAGTTGCAGCATATACGCGGTCATGCGCTGATTTCTCAACGGCCGCCGATTCACCGGTCAGCATGCTCTCATCTAGTTCTAGCCCGTGAGACCGTACCACATCGCCGTCTGCCGGCAGTTCATCGCCCGCACGAATGTGTAGTATGTCGCCGAGCCGCAATTTATCATACGAAATCTCAACGATTTTGCCCTTGCGCTCCACGCGCGCAATCGGCGCATTCATCAACTCCAATTTTTTCAACACGCGTTTAGCGCGGATTTCTTGCACGACACCAATTACCGTGTTAATAGAAATAACCACCGACATAAACCATGCATCGCGATACTCGCGCACGTAGAGCAGCGCGCCCGCCAATACAAAAACCGCCAGTACGACGGGCGAAAGCACATTCCGCTTTATGATTTCCGCGTAATCGCGCATCAGCTTGTCAGGATCCTCCGGTACGCTAACTTCACCGCCGGCCGCCAACCGGTACGCGCATCGTGATCGGCACAATAAATCATATCGTCTTTCACCTCGTTGATGATGAGAAGCGCCGGGCAATACGGCGCAAGCGTACGGTAATACCGCAAGTCATCCGGCTGAATATCGCGCCGGCCCGGATAGATAGCGACGAATTTACGCCGTGCAACATCGTCAAAATACATCGGACGGCCTCGCGGCGGCACGAACATTTCCACGCGTACGCCCATGCGCGTCGCCATTTTTTTGATATCGCCGAGCGTTAAATGCGCCGGACCTTCAATATAGCAATACAATTGGCGTTTTTTCGATAGAAAAAACGTCGCCTGCGCATTCTGCCCGCAGTCAAGGCGCTGCGCGACAATCGCGTCGACTTCAATCGGCATACCAAACAACTCGTTTGCCGCCCGCTCCAACACCAAACTATCAACCAACTGGTCGGATTCCATAGGATAATTATAGCATAATCGCCGAGGCGTAAACTCAGAGCATACACGCACTTCAAGAGCGAGAAGTACGAGACGCCGCAAAACTCTCACCAGCAAGTAGCCTGCGACACTTGATATGCGGTACAATAAAATGCAATGACAGCTTTTCACACGCGCTACAACAAACTTAACGCCGCCCAGCGCGAGGCGGTCGATACAATTGACGGACCGCTGCTCGTAGTGGCAGGACCAGGTACAGGTAAAACTGAGTTGCTGAGCATGCGCGTCGCAAATATTCTGCATAAAACCGACACGCTGCCGGAAAACATCTTATGCCTCACGTTTACTGACAATGGCGCAACAGCAATGCGAGCGCGCCTGGCGCGTATTATCGGGCCTGATGCCTACAAAGTAGCAATTCAAACATTTCACAGTTTTGGCACAGAAACAATTAATCACAACAGCGAATATTTTTACCATGGCGCGACATTCAAACCGGCTGACGATTTAACGATGCACGCATTCATGACGCAAATTTTCAACGAGCTGCACCACGATAACCCGCTCGCAAGCAAAATGAACGGCGAATACACGCACCTGCGCGATGCCATGCAAGTGATCAGCGAGCTAAAGCAGGCAGGCCTGACAGACAATGAATTGCTGCAAATTATTGCAAGCAACGATGAGACGCTCAACGCAGTCGAAGCGAATGTAGCATCAATTTTCGCAAACAAAATCAGCAAAACGACAATCACACTCATCGCGCCCATCGCAAAGGTGGTCGCCGAGCTGCCGCTACCGAAATTACCGCCTGCAATTACACCGCTTGCAAATAATTTGGCACTTAGCTTAGCGCATGCCTTCGATGCCGCGGTTGAATCCGGCAAAACCACGCCAATCACCGCCTGGCGCAACACCTGGATGGAGAAAGACTCAACCGGCGCGTTCGTGTTTAAGGATCGTAAGCGCCATGCTAAGTTGCGTGCTATAGCACCAGTATATAACCGCTACCGCGAGCTGATGCAAAAAGCGGCATTATATGATTACGACGACATGATTCTAAATGTCGTGCAAGCAATTGAGCAATCGCCCGAACTCAAATTCAATCTGCAAGAACGCTATCATTATATTCTCGTCGACGAATTTCAGGACACGAATTTAGCACAATTGCGTATTCTGTTTAATCTCACTGATAACCCGACAGGCGACGCGCCAAATATTATGGCGGTTGGCGATGACGACCAGGCAATTTACAGCTTTCAAGGTGCGGACGTTGGCAATATTCACCGGTTCCGCGAACACTATCCAAATTACCGCCATGTCGTACTCACCGAAAACTACCGCTCAGCGCAAACGATCCTTGACGCCGCGCGTGCCGTCATTACGCAGGCAAGCGGACGCTTAGAAACAACGATGGAGATTAATAAGCAATTAACATCGCATGCGGCAGAAAGCAAGACGGTTGAATTGCACGAACATGCTACGCCCGCAGACGAACGCGCCTGGATCGCAGAGCATATTGCCAAACAGATCGCGCATGGCACTCGCCCAAGCGACATCGCTGTAATTAGCCGGCGCCACTGCGATTTAGTCGAGCTGCTGCCGTATTTGCACGAGCGCGGCATTGCGGTCAATTACGAACGGCGGGACAACGTGCTGGACGACGAGCGCATCGTGGCAATTGAGTTACTCGCGCGCACCGTCACTGCCATAGCCGGCGGGCAGCACAACGAAGCCGACAGCCTGCTACCCGAGCTTGTGTCGCACCCAATGTATGATTTCTCGCCTGAAACGATCTGGAAACTAAGCGTCAACGCCTACCGCAACCGCACGTCATGGATTAACACCATGCTTGCAACGCCCGCGCTTGCGCCATTTGCAGCATGGTTGCTGGAGCGGGCAAGGGCAGCCGCGCACGAATCGGTCGAAGAGTTTATCGACGAGCTTATCGGCGTGCCAAACGGCGAAAAGCGGCAATTTACATCGCCGCTCTACGAACATTATTTCGGCGCAGATGTACTTGCAAAAAATCCCGAAGCGTACCTTGAAGCGCTTGAAGCCCTGCGCACAATCCGCAGCAAACTGCGCGACTATCGCGGCGACCATCTCACCATAGCCGATTTCGTCGACTTCATTGACGACTACCGCCAGCTTGATACGCCGATCACTAGCGTACGCCGCCGCAGCGATACAATTGACGACGCTATCAACCTAATGACCGCCCACAAGTCTAAAGGGCTTGAGCTTGACACCGTTTACGTCATTAATTCCATTGATGCGCAATGGGGCGAGCGCGTCCGCGGGCGCAGCCGCAACATCAGCTACCCGGAAAATATCACCATTGCGCCGAACGCCGACACCTACGATGAGCGCCTGCGCCTCTATTTCGTCGCTATGACGCGCGCGAAACGCCAACTGTTTTTAACGTACTCGCGCGCCGATCTAAACGGCAAAGATACGCTCGTCGCCGGTTTCCTGACTGGCGTGAATTTGCAGCCAATCGTACACCGCACGCCAGAAACAGTCGCGCAGTTAACCGCGCAAGCGCAAACCGCGTGGCATGACCGCATTATCCGTAAGCCAACCGCTAGCATGAAAGCATTACTCGCGCCAATGTTGGAACAGTACAAGCTTTCCGCTACGCATCTCAACAATTTCATTGATATCTCGCACGGTGGGCCGCAAGGATTCTTAATGAATAATTTGCTGCGCTTTCCACAAGCGAAAAGCGCGGGCGCCAGCTTCGGTACCGCTATTCACGCCGCATTGCAGCGCGCCCACACTCACTTGAGTGCCACCGGCGAACGCCGCCCCGCTGAAGACGTCATTGGTGACTTTGTCCGCGAATTACACGACCAGCGACTCAGCATAGACGAATTCAACCACTACGCTAAGCGCGGCACCGATGCGCTTAGCAAATTCTTGCAAACCGAATACGATAGCTTCACGCCTGCGCAAAAAGCTGAGCTTAGCTTCGCATCGCAAGGGGTCACGCTGGACGGCGCCCGCTTGACCGGCTCGCTTGACCTCGTTGATATCAACGACAATCATATTTTCGTAACGGACTACAAAACTGGCAAGCCAAGCACAAGCTGGACAGGGCGGGGCGATTACGAAAAAATCAAGCTGCACAAATACCGCCAACAGCTTATGTTTTACCAATTGCTCTGCCAGCACTCGCGCGATTACGCCAGCTACGAATTTGACGGCGCGATCCTGCAATTCGTTGAGCCGGATTCGCATGGCAATATTCATAGCCTCGACCAAACGTTCAGCACTGAGGAGCTTGCACAATTCGCTACGCTCATCGCCGCAGTCTGGCGCTGCATCACCACGCTTGAACTACCGGACGCGAGCGGTTACTCTACCGACTATAAGGGTATATTGCAATTTGAGAAAGATTTGATCGCGGGAACCGAGACAAATGCGCAGAACTAGCCGCCGCGCAGATCACGCTGATCCACCTGCGCAAAACGAGCCTAAGGACACGTCCCGACCCAGCGCAGCAATCATTAAAAATATCCTAATCAACCCAAATTATAGCAATAAACTTGACTTTTTGCCTAATAATTGATATATTTATTAATAGCTTTTCGCTCGTATTTAGGGCGAGGAGCCGCCCTATAGCGAGATGAAAAGTAGGCACTATCCACCGCGCCAACGACAGAAAGGGAAACATTATGTTTTCTTTCAAAGAGGCTGCTAAGATTGTTGCACTGATGAACGTCGACGAGCGTCGTCAGTTCAATCGGCTTGGCGAGAAGCTCATTGAGGTCAAGGGGAGCGGCTGGTTCGCATCATTGCGGCGACGCTACTATGTCGTCCGGATCGACTATTTGCTGAACTCGGTCGTTGACCGTTTCATTGCAGGGCACTAACCCGCCCCTTATAAAAGCCCGCCTCCGCAATTCAAGCGGCTGGCGCGACGCTTTATCGGGGCGGGCTTTTTTCATGCACGAGTCAGATAATAATTTACACCGAACTAATAGCACCACATAGGTCAAACAGGTGATTACATAAACAAAGCAAACGAATAGAATGTACTTGACTAACGTTGCATAGCATGGTACGATACAAACGTTCCAACCGAGCGAATCCTGGTGCCCTCCAATGGGGACACCCGAAACGCTCTGGTACGGGAGCGTTTCGTACGGGGTTCGCCGACAATTCTTACCCGGACGTAAAACGGGTCGGGTTTGCGATTTCTCCCCGGCTGGTCTGCGCAGTTAATGCGCGGAACAGCCGGGGAGAAATCGCCGGGCGCGTATGGCAACCAGCTTGCGCGGGGAGGTATGTCCTTACGCGCAAGTTGTGGCGGGTTCAATTCCCGCCGCGCCCACTGGGGCCGTTCGTCTCTTCGGGCGTGACGAATGGCGGCGGTTAGCTGGAGCGCGGCAAATAGCACCGCACTCCCGAGCGTATGCTCCCGCCCGGAGTGGAGAAGGGTTGTTCTCCTCCTACCTCTCCACTCCGCCCCTCTCTATAGCTCCGGCATCATTGCCGTTGAGCCTCCCCCTATCTCGAGAACGAGATAGGGGCTTATTTATTTCCGTGGTACAATGACAAAGATGAAATCATTTTGGAATAACCTGCCGCAGCCGTTTTTCGCGCTTGCACCGATGGAAGCGGTGACGGACGTTGTGTTCCGCCATGTTGTGCAGCGGGCAAGCGCGCCAGACGTATTTTTCACCGAGTTTGCCAATGCAACAGGCTGGGTGCACGCCGGCGATAAAGCGATTGCCGGACGACTGCTCAAAACCGACGACGAGCACCCGCTAGTAGCGCAAATTTGGGGCGGTGAGCCAGGCGATATGGAGCAATTCGCGGCGCATTGCGCGCGGCTCGGCTTCGACGGTATTGACATTAACATGGGCTGCCCAGCGAAGAGCGCCATCAAATCAGGCGGAGCAGCGCTGATTCGCCGTCCAGACGTCGCAGTTGCCGCTATTCACGCCGCCAAGACCGCCGGATTACCCGTCAGCGTCAAAACACGGCTCGGCTATACGTATGTTGACGAATGGCGCGAGTGGTTGCAAATATTATTAGAGCAGAACATCGTTAATCTAACTATTCACCTGCGCACGAAAAAAGAAATGAGTAAGGTGCCAGCGCATTATGAACTGATTGACGATATTGTCGCGCTGCGCGACGCAGTAGCGCCGCATACGCTGCTAACGATTAACGGCGACATACGTGACCGAAAACATGGACTAGCGCTCGTATCTGAGCACCCTGGCGTTAACGGCATTATGATCGGGCGGGGCGTGTTTGCGAACCCGTTTTGTTTCGCCGCAGGCGGCACCAAATGTTTACACTCTCAGAACAATTTAGAGCAAAACAAAGCTATTTTGATAAATGGCGATAGCGTAACAGCTCGATACACAGAATTATTTGACCTTCTCAACTACCATCTTGACCTCTTTGATCGCTACCAGCCGCAAACTGGACGACCGTTCGAAACACTTAAACGCTTCTTCAAAATCTACGTTAAAGGCTTCGACGGCGCAAAAGAACTGCGCGACCAGCTGATGCACGCAACGTCAACCGATGAGGTACGCAGGATTCTACACAGGAAATAGCCTCTCACTCAACTTTCTAGAATACATGGATTAAAAACCATCGGCAAATAGCGCGTCATGATACAATGAAAGAAATGAAACTATATAATACCCTCACGCGCCACCTTGACGAATTTACGCCGATGTCGCCCGACCGAGTAACGCTCTACACCTGCGGACCGACGGTATATGATTATCTTCACGTCGGCAACTGGGCAGCCTATGTTTATTGGGATACGCTGGTGCGCGTACTGAAATTTAACGGGTACGAAGTTGAGCGCGTGATGAATATCACCGACGTCGGGCATTTAGTAAGCGACGCCGACGACGGTGAAGACAAACTAGAGAAGGGGGCACGGCGCGACGGTAAAACCGCTTGGGAAATTGCCGAGCACTACACTGAAGCATTCGTGCGCGGCATGCACGAGTTCGGACTTACTCCGCCAGAGCATATGGTACGCGCAACGGATTTCATTCCGCAGCAATTAGCGCTCGTCCGCACGCTGAAAGAGAAGGGTTATACGTATCAAACCAGCGACGGGATTTATTTTGACACGAGCAAGTTCCCGCGCTACGCAGATTTCGCACAATTAGATTTAGCGGCGCAAAAAGCCGGCGCGCGCGTTGAGGCTAATAGCGAGAAACGCCAGCCGTGGGATTTTGCGCTGTGGAAATTTACCGAACCGGGCAAGCGGCGCGACATGGAGTGGAAAACGCCGGAAGATTTACTTGATCCACTCAAGCGCGAAACGCTCAGGGTGGCGAGCGGGGCGGCAGGCGCAGTTATGGGCTTCCCGGGTTGGCATTTGGAGTGCAGCACCATGGCGATGGAGCTGCTTGGACAAACGATTGATATCCACACCGGCGGTATTGACCACATTCCCGTGCACCACACCAACGAGATTGCCCAAAGCGAAGCAGCGAGCGGCGTACAATTTGCGCGGTATTGGCTGCACTGCAATCACCTGAAAATTGACGGCGGCAAAATCAGCAAGTCGCTCGGCAACGGCTATACAATGACTCACCTAAAAGAGCGCGGCTTCACGGCGATGGATTTACGCATGTTTATTTTGCAAAGCCACTACCAGAGCGAAGGAAACTTCTCATTTGATATTCTAACGGCAGCGCGCAACCGTTTGAAAAATTGGCGCGACACCGCTTGCCTGCGCCATCAAGTTCACGACCGTTTAGACGACGACACGAAACGCAATGACGCGCCGCAGCATTTATCGCCGCAGGCTGCAATCGGTGCAATGCGCGAAGCGCTCAACAATAATCTGAACACGCCAGAAGCGCTTAGTATTATCGACGAATCGTTTTCGAGTATCAGCCAACGGCCGCTTGGCGCAATTTACCGCGCAGGGCTAGTGGAATTATTACAAACAATTGACGATGTGCTCGGGCTGCAGCTGCTTGATTCAACACCGGATATCAGCGACGACGCCAAGCAGCTGCTAGTGGAGCGCCGCCGCGCCCGCGACGATAAAAACTGGACGCGCTCTGATGAGTTACGCGACCAGCTCAAAGCAATGGGGGTCGTCGTACGCGACACAGCGCACGACACAATTTGGACATACGCATAAAACAATATTATTCTGCTGGCGCCGCTTTTTTAAGCTTGCTCGCCAGCTTGCCGAGCACTGGCTTGTCGTGTTTGCTTTCTTCGCGCTTAGCTTTGGCGCGCTCAAGATAATCGTCAAGAAACACTTTGATCGTACCGGCGATTGGAATAGCAATGAAACCACCAGCGACACCCGCAACATACAAACCAACCGTCACCGCTGTCAGAACCATCAGAGCTGATAGCTCGACTTTCTTAGACTGAATCGCCGGCGAGATGAAGTTATTCTCAATCTGCTGGTACACAACGAAAAATACCGCGTAGGCGATACCCGCCGGCACATTGTTAAACGCCAAAAGCAATGTGACGAGCACGCCGGCAATCGTCGCCCCGAACATCGGAATCAGCGACAGTACGAACACTATTAAAATCGCCGGCATAACCAAATTTGCGTCAATCGCCGGTACAAATAGGCTAATACCAAATACAAATGCGCCTGCCACCAATGAACCAATACCGGAAACTGTCAACTGCCCGGCAACATAGCCGGTAATAACATTATAAATGCGCCCAACGAGCCGTTTGTGGTGTTCCATGCGCGCTTGGTTATCATACAAACCCCAAACGCGCCGCATCCACTCTGGCCCCTCGAGCAGCATCAAAAACGACAAGACAATGACCAAAAACAACGACGTCACGAACGACGCCAGCGAGCCGACGCTGCCGATAATACTGCCGCTCAGATCAGTCGCCCAGTGGGATGCTTGCGTTCTGATTGACTCCAAAACTGAGTTTACTTGCTCGCGCATGCTATGCTCGTCAACAAACCGATTGACACCGTGCCACTGCGTGCTCGCCTGATCAATAATCCCAGGTACTGACTCGGCAAATTTCGCCGTCTGCTGCACGATTGGCGGCACCACAAACCACACGACACAAAATAAAAACACGATGAGCAGCGTAAATGCAAGCGCCGTGCCGCCCAGCCGGCTCTTGCCGGGGATGAGCTTCGCCAGCCGCGCCACCGGACGATTGAGCGCAAGCGCCAAAAACAGCGCCGTACCCAAAATAACCAGCGCCGTTTGTGCTAAATAAATTGTTAGCCCCGCTAGACCAAAACCAATTACCACAAGCCAAAAGCGAATAAACGTTTTCGTGTCAATTTCAATTTTTACCTTCATACTTATTAGTATAGCGCAATCATTCAGATTGCGCACCCGATCTAGTATACTATGCTTATGGCTTTTTACACAAAATCAGTGAAACAAACGCTTAACGATCTCCAAACAACAAGTGGCGGATTATCGGCAATTGAATCAAAACAGCGGCTACGGCAATACGGGCCAAATTCAATTAAATTACGCACTGAGCCGCTCTGGCGCAAGCTGCTTGAACCATTTTTGTCGGTTTTTATGGCGGTGCTTGTTGTAGCGATTGGTATTAGCCTATGGCACCGGTCGTATTTCGACGCAGCAATTATCGGCGCGATCATTTTGCTGAATGCACTGATTTATTACGTACAGCGGTTTTCAACCGAGCGGATTTTACGTTCGTTGCAAAAGCGATCCACAGTGAAAGTTGAGGTGCTGCGCAAAGGCAAGAGCGTCACAGTCGACGCTGTTAATATCGTGCCGGGCGACGTCATCGTACTAGACGAAGGCGACAAAATCCCTGCCGACGCGCGCATTATTGAAGCGCGGTCGTTTCGCGTCGACGAATCCCAACTAACAGGCGAATCGCTGCCAATTTCAAAGCAGGTCGAAACGCTCGGCGCCGACCGGCAAATTTACGAACAATCAAACATGGTCTTCCAAGGTTCGTTCGTTATCGGCGGTGAAGCGCGCGCCGTCGTCGTAGCGACGGGCAACAACACTGAATTTGGGCGGCTGAGCGGCTTATCGGCGACGAGCGAAGAAGTTAATCCAGTCGAAAGGAAAATCGACACGCTTATCACGCAGATCGTTATCGTCATTAGTCTCGTTGCGCTCGTCACAATGGGGCTAGCACTGTGGCGCGGGATCGCGTGGGACGAAGCACTGCGATTCGTGATCGCACTGAGCGTGAGCGCCGTGCCCGAGAACTTGCCGATCGCAATTTCAATTATCTTAGTGCTCGCCATGCAGCGAATGGCACGGCGCAAAGCACTGGTGCGCACGATGGGATCAATTGAATCAATCGGCGCAATCACAACCATAGCCACCGATAAAACCGGTACGCTTACGCACAATAAACTGTCAGTACAAGAATTATGGCATCCGCGCAACCAGCGTAAATACACATTACAGACTTTGGCGGATGCAATCGTACCGCACACGCGGCACAGCGTCGCCGATCCGCTTGATACAGCATTTCGCTCGTTTATCGCAAAAAATCCGCCGGCAAACGTTCGTAAACCAGTAAAGGTGTATCAATTCGAACATGCTTTAGCGCTGAGCGGTGCGCTGTATCATAACGGTGCGCAATACGTTCTGGCGCTCAAAGGTGCGCCCGAGCAGATGGTTGAGCGCTGCGATTTAGCAGAGGGCGAGCGCGAACGCGCCACTATTGAGCTACACCATCTAACGGGGCTTGGGTTTCGTGTGATTGCACTCGGGCACGCAGCACTTAAGAAACCGCTAGAATCGCTTGAAGCACTATCGCCGCGCCAGCGTATCACGTTTGACGGATTCGTCGCTATCGCCGACACGCTCCGTGCGGAAGCAAAAAGTGCTATTGCCACCGCGCAGGCCGCCGGCATTACCGTGCGCATGATTACCGGCGACCATTTCGAAACGGCATATCATATTGGCAGGGAGCTAGGGCTCGTACATCATCGCAGCGAGGTGTTTGACAGCCGCCAAATGAGTATGATGTCCGACGACGACCTTGCTGAACGTCTAAAAACCATACGTGTCTGCGCGCGCGTCCTGCCGGAATATAAGCACCGCATCTTAGAAATCCTCAAGCAGCGCGACATCACCGCCATGACAGGCGACGGCGTCAACGATATTCCTGCGCTCACGAACGCACATGTCGGCGTCGCAATGGGCTCGGGCGCGCAAATCGCCAAAGACGCCGGCGACATCATTCTGCTCGACAATAACTTCCAATCGATCGTATCGGCGATCCATGAAGGGCGCACCGTATATGCTAACATCAAACGCATGGTGACGTACTTATTGTCGACGAATCTAGGCGAGGTGCTCGTGTCGCTCGGATCGCTTATTGTCGGATTGCCGCTACCGCTCACGCCGGTACAGATCTTGTGGATCAACATTGTCACTGATAGCGCCATGGTTATTCCGATCGGCATGGAGCCAGGCGAAGCGCGCAACATGAAGCAACCACCTAAACCCGCCAACGCGCCGTTGCTCAGTACGTTTATGATTTCGCGAATCATCATCATGGCGCTCCTAATGGCAGTGCTTGTGCTGACACTCTACGCATTGTTTGACCATTGGCATGGCGCCGACTATGCGCGCACGGTCGCATTTTGCGCGCTTGCAACAGTGCAGTGGGCGGGCGCGTTTGAGGCTCGCAGCGATTACGAGTCGCTCTTCCGGCGCATTAAAAAGCGCAACACGCCGTTTCTCATCGGGTTGTTTATTGCAGTCGGGTTGCAGCTCATCGCGGTCGCAAGCCCGTTCGCTCCCTACCTGCACGTTACACCGATTACTGTTATCGACTTCGCAATCGTAACAACGGTTGCATTCGTCCTGCCGATTATCGTATTAGAGTTACACAAATGGTTCGGGCGTACATTCCTCGGCAAGCGCCCGGAGCTAAATTAAGTATATGAGAGACAAATATTATATACCGAAAAACTACCCTTCTCCTAATACTAATTTATTAACGATCGGCTAATACTTCTTACTACTAAACTTTGGTATGGTATTTTACTGAGGGCTCTGTTTTAGATTACTGAATCGGCATTAACTATTTTAGCCATATACTAACCAATTAGTTACTCTTACTCTCTCTTCTATATCACCAAGATATCGCAACGCTATGCTCAGAGATGTCCATAATCAACAGGTTCCACAATTAAGTAGCACAAACATCTGAACTTGAATACGAGGAATCCAGAATACCATGGACGCCTACGACCTGTTGACATGTATACTTGCATAGATTATAATTCAAGATGTCATGTTGGTTGAGTCCAGAGGTGGGCTCCCTGAGTGCCCTTTAGGAGGGGTAAGCATGAAGTCGCGAAGTGTGTTCGCTGTTGTCGTTGTTGCTTTTGTGGCAATTGTACAGGTCTTTGTCCCAGCACCCGCTCAGGCTAAGGAGGTGTGGTATACGCGCTCCTACACAGTAACTGGGCTTGAGGTTTGCAGGTATCAAGGGCATTTTGCCGCCACAACGATTACTCCCTGGGATCCGTACAGCCTGACCTGTTACGATGTTTCAGTGCCTGGAGGCATAACCCTAGCAGGGTCACTGGACTTTCAGGGGTATTGTTCTTTCAGGTATCCAGAATCAAAAGCTGTGGTAGTGGAAGACAATGTCTTTTTCGGTTGGCGGTGCGAGCGTCGCGAGAAGATGGAGGTCTGAAAAGACTTCTGAACATCATTCACCTCATCTCTTGGTATACCAAGAGATGAGGTGAATGATCTCGTCAAATACTCAAGAAAGGAACTTGGTTATGAATATTCAAATCTTGAATTGTCTAACTATGATTTTACCGTTTATAATTGTGGCTGCTTACATGGCTGCTGCTATTTGGATTGCCCGCTGGTTTATCCGCAACGACAGAGGTAAAAACAAACAGTAATCAGCCGTTAATAGTTCTTCGCGTAGAGCGACACCTAACAACTTTATTAGTGTTAGCATAATCTCTTTTGCCGTGATTATAGCTATCGTGAATATAACCGAGAAGTAGTAGCTTATCGTAGCTATTCCATCTGTCCGTGATACCTAAGCCGCTAGAAGACTACCAAGTTTATTAATAGTATTATCCCCAAATAAATTTCTCAATCATACAGTACATTTATGCATACCGATTCCGCTTCGCCGGATATTTTGTTTTAGTTTACTGAATCGTTTTTCGCCCAAAAAATCAGCTTGAGCCATTGGGGGCTATTTTCTTCTCCGTGCTACACGAAGAGTAAGTCACAGGAGTTATCTATTGCAAACGTCGCTTTGATCGCCGCGAGCGCAATAGCGTTATATCCGAAATATCTTTGCGCCGCCCGATCCGCCGCTTGGCGTCAATAAGCCGCTCGGTGGAGACGCAAGGAATTTGCTCAATGCGCTCAGCATCGCGCTGCAATTGCCGCAATGACCAGCCCATCCACGTCTTCATAAGCGTATACTGCCCGCGCACAAGCACACGCTTGCCGCTTGTCCAGATGGCTTCATGCCAGGTTTTTTGCGCACGGAATTGTTCGTAAATCTCGTTTGACACAACAATATCAACGTCATGCGTATCGCGCAAATGCAACATATCAAGCACCGCGCCGCCGACCACTATATACTGCGTTGGATCAAGATTCAGATCTAAAACCATTTCGCGCGCCGGCGGGCTCGCCGGATGAGCCATCGCTTTCGTTAGCGTCGCATACAAATTCCGCTCGCCGATAATATCTGTCATGCCGTAAATATCAAACTGCGCGCGCAGGCTCGGCGACATATGCGCAAAAGCAATAGCAATTCCATCTTCGCTCAGCTCGCGGTACAACCGTTTCAACTCTTCAATCGCCGTGTAGTCGATGTCGTCAATCGCGCCGGCGTCAATCACCACGTAGCGCACCGCATGGCGCGCCCGCATAATCGCTCGCTTAAGCCGCGCTACAAAATAATTCACATTCTCGAAAAACAGCGACTCATCGAATCCATACACCAGCACATCGTGCGGTATTTTTTGCTCGCGGCCAAGACGCTCTTTCGCCCAATCCGACAGTACGCCGTCGCGCAGCAAAATCGTATCGTGCGGGCGATATTGCCGGCGCAAGCGCTCCATCAGCGACACTGTTACCGCAATCAGCACGCCGAGCTGTACACCGAACAGCACCGTGCACGCCAGCGCGATCATCGCAACCACAAATTCCTCGTAGCGCACCATCCACAAATTATGCAGTTCACGAAATCGAATCAGCTGGAATCCAATGACGCACACGATCGCTGCTAACGCCGCCTGCGGCACGTAGCGGAACAACGACCCGCCCCACAGCAGCAGCCCGCCAACCATAATACCGGACAGAATATTCGTCATTTGCGAGCGCATACCCGCGTTGCTCGCCGCCTGCGTGCGCGATGGCGTCGCGTTCGCCAAAAATCCCTGAAACAATGACGTCGCAATCGACGACACGCCAAGCGCCACAAAATCGCGGTTCAGCGCCACCTCTTCATCGTGGTCGCTCGCTAGATTACGAATCATCGTTGTGGCTTGCACCAGCGATACCACAACGATCGACAGCGCTGTCGGCAGCAATACCGTTACCAAATCAAAATCAACATGCGGCAGGGCAAATCGCGGCAGTCCGCGCGGTAATTCTCCCGCAAACGCTACGCCGAAATCCTGTACGTGGAATATCATCGCAAATAACGCCGCTACGACTAATCCAACCAGTTCGCCGGGCACGCGCGTGCGGTGAAACACTATCATCGTGCCAATGACAAGGATTGACACTGTCACCGTCATGCCGTTGATTGACGACGCTTGCGACATAATTGAGCCGATATAATGCCATACTTCGCCGTGCCCCGCAACTTTCACGCCTAATAACGCCGCTAATTGCGTCACAACGATTTGCACGCCTACGCCCGCCAAAAAACCAATCATTACCGGGCGCGAAATCAAATCCGACAAAAACCCGAACCGCGCCGCACCAAGCAGCATCAGTATCGCGCCGGCGATCAGCCCAAGCACAAACACTGCGTTCACATACTCAGCCGTACCCGCCGCCGCGACCAACGCCGCACCAGATGCCACTAAAATCGCCGTCGGCGAGTTCGGACCAACCACCAGCCGCCGTGTATGCGCCAATAATCCAAACACAATCGGCGCGATCATCGCTGCATACAAACCCATTACCGGCGGCACGCCGACAATCGCAGCAAGCGCTAGCGCACTCGGCACAGTCACTGCTGTCACTACGATTGCCGCAACCATATCATACGGCAAATACTGCAGCTTATACCGGAACACGCTCGGTAATCTGTTACGCATATGGTTTTATGATACCGACCAAAGATAACGGTTGTCAATCAGAAGAGCGAGTCCTCTCGTGCCACCAGTTAACAATCAAGTAGCAAGTAAATGACCTCTGCCTCATGCTATAATTGCCAATATGGTACACGGCAATCTGGAAACGACGCACCCCACAATTCTACTGGTTGAGGACGAACCGGCACTACGCGAAGGCACGGGGCGATTTCTGCGTACGCGCGGCTACCAGGTGCTAACGGCAGACGACGGGCAATCAGCGCTCGCCCAAATCCAGCAAGCCGACGCCATCATACTTGATATTATGCTGCCAGACATGACGGGATTAGAAGTGCTTGAGCAATTACGCCAAACAAGCAACGTACCAGTCCTTATCGTAACCGCACTCGGCGACGAAGCCACCCAAATCAGCAGCTTTAATCGATTAGCGGACGATTATGTAACCAAACCGTTTTCGCTCACTGTTTTAGACAAACGCCTGCAAGCGCTATTACGCCGCCATCCGCCACTACCGAAACGCTGGCATTATGGTCAAGCAGAGGTAGATTTCGCAGCTTATACTAGCCAATACGCGGGGCAGGGCGCCGCCTTAACGCCAAAAGAGATCCAATTACTAAAATTATTCGTTAGCCACCCTGGACGCGTCTGGAGCCGGCAAGCGATACTAGATACGCTATGGGCAAACGACGAGCTGCCATTTGACCGCGTCATTGACGTGTATGTTAAAAATCTACGCAAGCAATTACACCTTGACTGCATTGTCACCGTGAAAGGAGTCGGCTACCGCTATGAAGCGCCTGACGTTGTTTCCTAAAACATTCCTAGCGTCAATCAGCATGCTCGCAGCAATGATTGTCATAGCGCACGGGTTGATTTATTTACTAATGCCAGCAGTCTATTTACAGCAAAAACAGCAGACAGCCGAAGCCCAGATAGCCGATTTAAGCCGCCAACTACGCGGACAATCAGCTGATACTATGCGCCAAACTGCCCGCAGCTTTGCGCTGCGCCATAACGTTACCATCACGCTGACGATTGACGGACGAGACGAAACGTTCCAGGGTTTTCAGGCAGTTAATATCATTACTGAGCAGCCAGTTGACGCAAGTCTCGTGACAATCGCCGGCGAACAGATTGATCCAGCGTCAATTATCATTAGAACGACGACGGCGCGCGGGTCGGCGAGTATAGTGAGTGTCAAGCTCCTCGCCGACGTCGAGTCCGTTAACCAAGCGAAGGCGGCAACGCTGCGGATTTTGCCATATACGATGACAGCGTCGCTGCTTGTAGCGCTCGTCTTTTCTTATTACTATAGCCGGTTTATCACGCGCCCTATCCGCCGCATGGCAAAGGTTACCACAGCGATGCAACAGCTGCAGCCCGACGTGCATTACATAGGTAAAGGCCGAGATGAAATCGCCATACTAGGGAATAATGTTAACCGGCTCTATGATAATTTGCGCCGCACTATCCAGTCGTTGGAACGTGAAAACGCGCATATTACACGCCTCGAAAAAGAAAAATTAGCCTTTTTGCACGCCGCTTCGCACGAGCTCAAGACGCCGCTTGCAAGCCTGCGAATTATGCTCGAAAATATACAGCTCGGCGTTACACCAGCGGCAGAGCGAGAGCAGCAATTAGCTGAATCGCTCGCAACAGTCGACCGACTGGCCGCTATGGTACAAGATACGCTACGTGCTAGCCAAACCGCCGAGCAAGCAGTCGCGCGCCAAAAAACGTTGAGAGTTGACCAACTCGTAGAGCACGTTATCAACGACTACCAATTATTAGCGTCAACACGGAAGCTGGTCTTTGCAGCAGATCTTACGCCGCTTAAAGTCCGCGCTAATCCTGACATGCTTCAGCGCGTCTTGTCAAACGTAATATCAAACGCCGTGCGCTACAGTAATCGCGGCAGCACGATTAGCGTGCGCATTCATCATAACGTACTCTCTGTTACAAATCAGTGCAAGCCGCTCAGTACGCGCGAATGCACCCGCGTATTTGAACCATTCTACCGCTTACGACAAAGCAGGGGAAAAACGAATAAAATTGGCAGTGGCATTGGTCTTTACACTGTAAAGTTACTCCTTGACGCACGCGGCTGGTCGTATCAATTTACACCAGTCAAAGATGGCGTGCGCTTTATAATCGACTTTAGTACTGAACGCCAGACTACCATAGCCAACCACCGCATCACTCACACTAGCAAACCATAATCTCCATTTCACATTACTTTCATATTAGCGTGCTACACTCCGATGTGAAAATAACGAAAGGAGATTTATGTCATTTATGCACCGAGCCTGGCTGTACGTCGCCAGGAAAAAACTAAAAAGCCTCATCGTACTGGCAATTTTGCTCGTGATGGCAACCATCATGCTGAGCGGGTTTGCTATCAAGCATTCAACCGACCATGCAGCTAAAGAGTTGGATAAAACACTCATGACGGGCGCTACCTTAGGTAATAATCAGCGGACAAACCCCGGGACGAACCGCGGATCTGGCACTGTATCCAGCAAAGATATCAATGCAGTCAAACACCTGCCAGGAGTAACAAATTACGTAGCACGCCAGCAAGTCTTAAGCGATTTTCCCGATACCAAGTTAGTGTCACTACCGGACGGCACGAGCGGTTACGATACGAGCAAAGCGGCACAATTCGGCAACGCTGCTGATGTACTAGGCGTTAATACTTCAGAGCTGGAAAATAAATTCCGCGCCGGTTCAATTAAATTAACCTCCGGGCGGCATATCAAGCCAAACGATACGCACAAAATCCTCGTACACGAAAAATGGGCGCAGAAAAACGGACGCAAGCTTGGCGACACCTTCACACTTAAAGCTAACCCGCACGACACCGACAACCGGCATAACTCAACAGAAAAAACCACCGTACAAATCGTCGGGATGTTCAGCGGCACCAACCCGCGCCAAGCTACTTACCAAGTCGAGCTGTTTGAGAATTTGTTCTTTACCGACATTGCTACCACACGCACGCTCAGTAAAGATACCGAGCAAACAGAAATTTACCAGGATGCTACATTCTTCACTAAAGGTGCTGCACAGCTTGACGAACTACTGAAGCAGGCGG
Organism: Candidatus Saccharimonadota bacterium; assembly: GCA_013333675.2. Classification (GTDB taxonomy): domain Bacteria; phylum Patescibacteriota; class Saccharimonadia; order Saccharimonadales; family Saccharimonadaceae; genus Saccharimonas. The sequence continues at coordinate 20,764 of JABCOJ020000014.1, forward strand.
AAAAATTGCCAGTTAACTGGCGCATGTATCAGTTAACCAAAAATAGCCAAGAATTAGCAGGCGTAACGGGCGCAGTCAAGGGAGTATATAGCCTCATTGACGGCATGTTGATCGCAACCGGTTTCTTCAGCATCGTTATCATCAGCCTCGTACTATTCCTCTGGATGAACGAACGGAAGCGCGAAGCAGGCGTATTACTCGCGACTGGCGTCTCAAAATCAAACATCGTTCTGCAATACATCGCAGAAGTAACCATGATCGCAGTCATCGCTTTTGGCGCTTCGTTCTTCACAGCCGGACTAGTAGCACAACACGTAGGCGACCATATCGTCAATCAAGCGGCACATAACGCCAAGCAAGCAGGCGAGGCGCAGCTCAAAGGCGCATCACTTGGTGCTAATGCCGACTCGGTCATCTCGTCGCGCACGCTCGAAAAAGTTTCCGTGCAAGTAGCGCCAAGCGACCTCATCGCAGTGTGGAGCGTCGGATTAATCATTATCATTGCTTCGGTGCTGCTCGCGAGCCGGCCAGTCACCCAATCGACGCCGAAAGAGCTGCTGACGGAGGTGGAGTAGGCGATGGCTATACTAACACGCGCGTGGACGGCGGTGGCGCGCCGGCTCACGCGCAGCCTCATCATCCTGGCAGTGATGGCGCTCATCTTTACATTGCTCATAAGCACGGTGGCAGTGCGGCAGACAATGACAAACTTACGCTTGAATGTTGAGCGCAACATCCGCGCCGGTTTTAGCCTGAGCGGTACTAAAGGCGAAGGCTTACCAATAAAAGACGCTAATGCGGTGCGACACCTTGCTGGAATAGGAGCGTACAACTACCAAATGCAAACAGCCGCTCGACCAAACGGGCTAGCGTTAATCGACGGCGGCATTCAGCTCAGCGACGAAGCCGATGCCGCAGCCGGCGTCACCGGCACAACCGACAGCCAATCGCTCAGCCAATTTACCGGGCGATTATACCAGCTGGAGCAGGGCAAGCACCTCAGCAAGGATAGCCAGCAGTCGGCGTTGATCCACACGGCCTTTGCACAAAAGAACGGGTTAAAACTAGGCGACCGCATACAGCTACAGCAAGGCGACCGCCAAGTTACTCTTACTATCACCGGCGTATTCAGCGGCAAAACCGACAAACCTGGTCCGCTACCGTCCGATCAGACAGAAAACCAAATCATTACTTCTTTAGCAGCGGCGCAGCAACTATCTGGTTCTAAGCAGCTTACCCGCGCCACATACTTTTCCTCCAACCCGCGTGCTTTGCCAGACCTCGTCAGGCGCGTCAAAACTTTGCCGCTTGAATGGAGCAAAATAGAGTTAACCGACAATGCTGCCTCGTTCGCCAGCGTTATCAATAGCATCGCTAGCATTGAGCGCATTCTAGCCATCGGCACGCTCGGCATTAGCCTCGCCGGACTAGCAACGCTGTCGCTCGTACTGGTTTTCTGGGTACGCAGCCGCATCCACGAGATTGGCACATTGCTCGCCATCGGCACAAGCAAACGGCAAATCGCCGAGCAAATAATGATTGAGTTATTGCTTATCGCCATCGTCGCGTTGCTAGGCGCTATGCTTAGTAGCCAGGCACTATCGCACCACCTCACAGCCAATCTATTGAATAACTCCAGCCATGTTGCCGGCACGCTGACCGTTCAGCCGCAAGCTGCGCCGCTCGTTAGCTACCTTCTCGCAGCCATCCTTGGTCTTGCTGTAGTCGTCGCCTCTGGCATAGTAGCTCTCGCGCCTATTCTGCGCCGCACCCCGAAACAAATTTTAACCACATTACGATAGGAGAATTTCATGTCAACATTAACTCTCGACAACATTATCTACTCATACGCTGACGGTACAAGCAATGTGCTTAATGGTATTAGCTACGATTTCCAGCCAGGAAACTTCTACGCTATCGTCGGGCAATCCGGCGCCGGTAAATCAACATTGCTCGGATTACTCGCTGGCCTAGACGAACCGACCGGCGGACAGATCCTCTTTGACGATCAAAATATTGCCGACCGGGGTTATTCATATCACCGCAAGCACACTATCTCGCTGGTTTTTCAAAACTACAATCTGATCGACTACCTAACGCCATTAGAGAACCTGAAACTCGTCAATCCAAAAGCCACCGCCGAAACCTTGCGCAGCATGGGCTTGGATGACGACCATATCCGCCGCAATGTTCTCAAACTATCCGGCGGACAGCAGCAGCGTGTCGCTATTGCTCGCGCCCTTGTTTCCGACGCGCCAATTATTCTCGCCGACGAGCCAACTGGCAACCTAGACGAGACTACCGCCAGCGATATCATCGCTACTCTACGTTCAGCAGCTCACGACAACGGCAAAAGCGTCATCGTCGTCACTCATAGTAAGCAACTAGCAAAAGCGGCAGATGTAGTATTGAAGTTGCGCAATAAAAAGCTGACAAAAGGCTATGGAGAGAAAAGGTAGCTCATAAAAGCAATACAGCTAGGAATGTGCTGCTATCGGCGGCGCATTCCTTTTTTCAATAAACGGGCTATTAGAAATCGTTTGAAGAAATTGGCTAAAACAATAAAACCTAAATAATATTAAACTTGACTTTAATATTATTTAGGTTTAATCTGAGGATAGAAAGGAGATAGCAAAGATATCTACGAACAAACTTCCTCAGTGGCTGACCTTATTAACCGAAGAAGATCTTGAATTCACAAGGCGATTTATTCTTAATTCGGGCTCTCTAAAAGAAATGGCTGAATATTACAATGTCTCTTATCCAACTATTCGGTTACGCCTAGACAAGTTGATTCAAAAAGCTTCTAGCAGCCCGCCGGACAACGATACGTTTACCAGCTTAGTTAAACAACTGGCTCTTGATGGTGAAGTGTCCTACGAAGCAGCTAAAAAACTAATTAATTTCCATAGAAAAGAGCGGAGATAACATTATGAAAACGTTAATTCTATTTATATCAATTACGTTATTCTTTACAGAATGGTACACTATTCGCAAAACGAGCATAAAATCATTTATACCTGTTTTGGTAGTTCTGATTATAGGTTTGCCAATTGGATTATTTTATGCTTTACATTTAGTCGCTTTTCCGATTATATTCGTCCTCCTCGCCTGGGTATTCTGCTTGATAGAAGATGAGGCAAGGAAATATTTCAAACAAAGAGAGCTGACCGAAGAGGAGCGATCTTTACTAAAGGATTTATAACCAAAGTTCACTAGATAAAGCACTTGAGTTCCAGTCGCGCTGGAACGAGCTGGACATCAAATGCGCCAGAAAGGGTTGATCATCTTAAGTTGCGCAATTATAATGTAGCTGGGCGGTCATTTTCAATTAGAAATAGTATATGATATAATCATTTCTGTCCGTAGCCGGTGATATTGGGTCGTCGCCAAGTGGTAAGGCACTGGGTTTTGGTCCCAGCATTCGCAGGTTCGAATCCTGCCGACCCAGCCATTTTAGAGAGTAGACCCAACATCGTCGCCCAAATGGGCGATTTTTTGGTTGAGATTTTTTAATTTTTGTCTTTGGTAAGAATTAAAAAGATAAATAGAAATGTCACCGTTCTAGGCGACGATTCCGGAAAAACCCTTTGCCTTATTTTTTATTTCCCCGCCGAATTTCTTTCTTAGTTGTAAAGGGTGTTTTCTGGTGGCTCGGCTGCCACTTCATGGCAGGGGTGTTGACATTTTGAGAGTTCAGGAAAGTTGCAAGTAAATTGAAGGTATTACAGATTATGCGGTGTGAATACCGAGATATGTTCATTGTCTCTCATTGCAATTCTTGCCAACTCGGACGTTACGTGGGAGATTCCATGCGATTCAATGATTTCAGCCACATAAACGCCGTCACAAAAAGTAACACGGGAGCCTAAGTCGCTAAGGCAATCGGCTTTATGAGGCACCGGAACATGCGATTCATCTACGGTTAAGCTGGATAAATCTGCAATACGACTCATGAGTTCTCTCGTATCCCAATATACTTTACTCTCTGTATTTTGATGAGAATCTATCCAGTTTGTCGCAGTCCACGACTGCATCGACTCATAAATTGCTTTTTCTGCGGCTTGCATTGCATTTTTCGAGCAGCCACCTCCAAGAACAGCAAATGGATAATCTCTTTCATTCGATATAATACTACAGGCAATCTTGTAATCTGGGTTAACTGACTCAACCAGCCCAACATGCACAGAGAAACTCTCGGGTATTTCTATCTTGTGATTGCACACAATCTTTTCGACTGTATCATCTGAGAACTTTGCCAGAAAAGGCCTGTCGAGTGCCCACCATGCGGCAAGTGAAATTCTCTCAATCGCTTCTTGCCATGCATTTTCAAGAGCAATCTCTTTGTCTGTATGTGCGGCTGAGGCTACAATTTCTTGATCATTTGCATGATTAGTCTCTATTCTCTCCATCATCGTGCGCACTTTTAAGTTATCAATGTCCAGACCTGTTGAACAGGGGCGAAAATCGCCCCCGTCATCTAATCGCACCGTCTTTATCGGTGAAAACGGCGTATCTATAATTTCAAACATAAATATTCATGTGTTTTATGCTTGGGCTGGGCGAAGTTTCCTCCGCCCAGCCCAAGTTTTGTGATCGCTATGCGACCACGAGGTTCGCAGGTGCGAACACCTGTGCGAACTCACCCTGCCAGCTGGTCGTCCGACTCAGGCTCTCCAGCGCTGCGACGAAGTTGCTCGTCAGAGCCGGATTCTGCCACAGCGACTGCTGCAACGAGCCACTGACAGCGAGCGTCTGGAGCTCCAGGTGCGCCACCGCAACCTTGCTGACCGCATCGGAGATCAGCTTCTGCTGTTCACCGAAATCGACCTCAGGCGTGCGAACGGACGACCAGAGCGCCGCGACCGTGCCGAGTGTTGCTCGGGCGCTCGTCAGAGCGTCCTCGCTGCTGCTCAGCAGCTGCATGGCGGCAACAAGGTCACCGCCAGTCATGACCGCATCTTCGATGGCAACGTTCGCCTCGAAGAACTTAGCAGACCCATCGAACAGCGACTTACAGTAGCTTGCCAGCTGCTCAATGTACTCAGCGGAGAATTCGGGGCTGACGTTACCGCCGCCACCTCCGCAGTTGATTCCTCCCATGGTAATTACCTCCTTGGGCGGGATAGCAGGTACGATAAGGGAAAGTCTCCCAAATCTAGTTGTATCATAGCACTAGAAAAACACACTTGTCAAATATATTCTACCTAGTAGGTATGCTTATGGTATTTGTTATACCGATATTCTGCACAAAATCTCGGTCGTGGGACACAATCAGGACGCCTCCATTATAGTTTTTTAACGCGTGTTCTAGCGCTTCGATTGTCGGTATATCAAGATTATTGGTCGGCTCATCAAGAATCAATAAACCAGCATTATTGGCGGCTATTCCTGCCAAGAGTACCTTGGCGCGTTCACCTCCGCTCAACTCGCTGCCTGGTATTACTTGAATAATATCTTTCTTGAGATTGAACCGAATAAGTAAATTAATTGCGTCATGCAATTCAAGTGATGGCGCAAGGTGACGAAGGTTATTGAGCGCAGAGTCGTCAGGTAACGGCAATGTTTGATTTTGATCGACGTAGATAACATTTGCTTGCTTGTTGGCATGAACATCGCCAGATGAAACAGGAGTTTCACCCATGATACCGCGTATCACAGAGGTCTTTCCTGAGCCATTCTCACCCTTCAATAAAATCTTATCGCCAGTGCGAATCGAGAATGACACGGGACCGATCATGTGCTCATTGCCATAGTCAATTTCCAGATTAGATACGGAAAGTAGATTTAGTTTCTTGCCCGCTTCTTCCTTGAAAAGAAACTTTAGCGACACATCTTCTTCCGGTCGCTCCGGTTCCTCGAGTTGTCCGAGCCGACTACTCATGCCGCTGGCTGCGCTTGCCAGTACACTTGCGGCTTTTTCTTTACGAAAATGAGCCGTGAGCTTATCGTTGTCAGAATTTGAGCGGTTTGACCCAGCGGAATTTGCCTTAATCCGTGCTGCCCTCGCAGCACGACCAAGTCGCTTCTTTTCTTTTTCATACTGTTCGTAGCGATTAAACGTTGCTTGCTTTGCCTTTTCACGGGCTTCAACATATTCATCATAACCGAGTCCATATTGCCGCATACCTTGATCACCGCCCATAAGCTCAATAATACGGCTTGTTGCATTTCTTAGGAAACGACGGTCATGTGAGACCATCAAGAAAGCCGCATTTGAGCCCCCAATAAATTTTTCCAATACAACGACACCTTTGTCATCGAGGTTGTTAGTCGGCTCATCCAATAAGACAACATCGTAGCGTGAGGCAAATACCGCTGCAAGTGCAATGCGTGTTCGCTGACCACCAGAAAAATTACCAATTTCTTTACTTGTATCGATAGAGGATATATCGGCGCGTTTAAGTGCTTTTTCTAGATTCGTATCAAATGACGCCACCTCAAACTTGTCATATTTCTCGAGCGCATCAGCATATAGCAGGAGAGTTCGTTCACTCGAGTCATGCTCAAGATTTGCACATTGCTCATCAAACTGCTCGCGCGCATCCTTGACACCGGTCACTTCCTCGATAAATTCATACACACTATGGTCTAGCCAATCACGCATGTCCTGTGGCAATATCCCGATTTCTTCGTTGGTTTTAATGATTTCTCCAGAGGTTGGAGTTAGGTCACCATTAATAAGTCTTAAGAGAGTTGTCTTGCCTGCACCGTTTGGACCGACGAGGCCGATCTTATCACCAGTGTTAATAGAGAACGACACATCGTGAAGGATTTCTTTGCTACTGGTAGCGTAGTTGACGCGATTGAGGTTAATCATGCTAACATATTATAGATTATTTTTACTGTTAAGCAACTTTCTGAACTCTCAAAATGTCAACACCCCTGCCATGGAGTGGCAGCCGAGCCACCAGAAAACACCCTTTACAACTAAAAAAGAAATTCGGCGGGGAAAATCTCAAAAAATAAGGTAAAGGGTTTTTGGCGGGGCGCAACACGTCTTGCTCACGAAGGCGTTAGGGCTGAGCCTGCGCGGCTTAGCCAGTATTACGCCGGAAATAGGTTCGAGCAAACTTGTAAAGTGAGCCATTTTAGAGAGTAGACCCAATATAACTTGCTCAAGGCACGGCAACTATTATACCACATCAGAACACTGCATTAAAACCACACGCTATCAAGACAATATTCATTTCAGCACACATTTCATTACGATTATTTACCACTGTTGTGCATTCATTTTTTGCGATAGTCCTGGTGTGCCCAAAAACATGCCAACCATTGCTGAGTATTTAGCTGCGAAGGCTTCAAATCACCATGATACAACCGTCGAAACGCTCGCGGATCATGGTAGCAATTGTAAACAAACGCACTAAAATTGCGCGCTAGAGCAGAATCAAGCAATGGTTCAGCACGTAGTTTCAGCTCCAATAGCACCGTATCAACCGCAGGCGGCGGCGTGAAATCGCTGCGACGCAGCGGACGGCGAATCCGCACCGCCCACCATGGCGCCAGCGCCTGACCGAGCGCGCTATGAAAATGCGCCGAATCCAGCACTAATTTCTGAGCGAACTGTTTTTGTACGACTACATATATCGCGCGGGGTGGGGTATTAGCAAATGCTAGCTTTGTGATAATCTTTGAACTCAGAGAAAAAGGAATGTTCGCAAAAACTTTATACGGCTCGCGTGGCAATTCAGCGCGCAAAAAATCTTGCGCTACGATTTCCACGTTGCTATAGCGCGCCATATTCCGCCGCAAAAGTATAAGCGCCTGCGGCTCATTTTCGTACGCTACCACACGCGCCGCCCGCCGCGCCAGCACTGCCGAAATCGCACCGCTGCCCGCGCCAATGTCAATCACCGTGTCGCGCCGGCGGATATTGCTGTGCCCAACTAACTCGCCGATTAGTCGCGAACCGCGCAAGAAATGCTGCCCATGAGTTGCTACACGCCGTTTCATAGCGCCATTATACTATTATTATCGCTACAAGCTACAGCCCATCTAGCCAAAACTAACCATAAGCTTTATAATATAATAGATATGAAGGCACACGATAAACAATCTATCAAACAATACTTGCGTGCAGTTGATTACCTGACTGTGGCGCAAATCTTTCTAGCAGAAAACCATCTACTCAGCCGCGACGTTACATTTGACGACGTAAAATCGCGCATTTTAGGACACTGGGGCAGTGGACCGGGGATTAATTTCGCATACGCGCACCTCAGCTACTTCGCAAAACAACACGATCAAGATGCTATGTTTGTGCTTGGTCCGGGACATGGGTTCCCGGCATTGCAAGCCAACTTGTTCCTTGAAGGCACACTTGGGCATTTTGATCAAAGCATGCAACCGAATCTCGCCGGTATCCGCAAACTGTGCCGTGAATTTAGCTGGCCGTACGGGTTTCCTAGCCATTCAAACCCCGAAACACCCGGCGTTATCCTAGAGGGTGGGGAGCTTGGTTACGCACTTAGCACGAGCTATGGCGCTGCAATGGATAATCCCAACCTACTAGTAGCATGCTTAATAGGCGACGGCGAAGCAGAAACCGGCCCAACCGCTGGCGCATGGCATTTGAACAAGTTGCTCAATCCGCGCAAGGACGGTGTCGTACTGCCGATTCTTCATCTCAACGGCTACAAAATTTCCGCGCCAACTGTATTCGGGCGTATGAGCAATTACGAACTAATGACATTATTCAGCGGCTACGGTTACGAACCTCGTATTGTCGACGCGACAAAAGAAGGTGTTGACCCGCACGACGAGATGGCAGCAGCGCTTGAATGGGCGCATGCGCTCGTTGCGGAAATTCGCGCTAGCAGCGACAAAATTGCACCACGCATGCCGATGATTGTTATGCGCACACTCAAAGGATGGACGGGTCCAAAAGAAGTTGAAGGTAATAAAATTGAGGGGAACTGCCTAGCACACCAGACTGTACTCAGCGAGGCAAAGTCCGACCCTGAACAGCTGAAGATCTTAAACCACTGGCTAAAGAGCTATAAGTTTAACGAACTATTTAGCGAGCTCACCGGATTTGGAGACTTCGTAGGCGATATTTTGCCAAGCACGCCTGAAAAACGCCTCGGTATGAGTAAACACGCGCACGGCGGCGATGGTATTTATAAACCACTCATATTACCGAATATCAACGACTTCGCCGAAGATGCCGAAACGCCCGGTACAATCGGCTCAAGCAGTATGCGACGCGCCGGCGCCTATTTAGCAGAGGTCTTCCGCCAAAATGCTGACAACAAAAATTTTCGTTTCATGAGCCCAGACGAAACATACTCAAATAAACTTGATGAAATCTTCCAAGCTACCAGCCGCA
>JABCOJ020000015.1 GCA_013333675.2 Candidatus Saccharimonadota bacterium
ATTGCCACTGGAGCTGCCATTGCCACTGGAGCTGCCATTGCCACTGGAGCTGCCATTGCCACTGGAGCTGCCATTGCCACTGGAGCTGCCATTGCCACTAGTCTGATCCTTTTTTTCTGGAAAGCCATTTCTTATATTTTCAATAGCAGTTGATAATTCACTGTTTCCACTGATTCTTGCCTTTAACTTAGCTGTTTTTTCGACGGTATCCGCGGCATCCATAGCGTTTTTAATAGCTGTGTCAATCTCCTTATACTCAGCACTGTTGTGGTCTCCCTTTGTATAAGCATCAGATCTTTTTAGTTCTCCGAGCGAACTTTCAATTTGTTGCGCTGAGTAAGCGTCGGCTTTTGATAACGACTCGGCGGTAATCTTACCTCCCGCAGCTGCTTTCTTTATGGCATTAGTTCTATTAAATTTCCCCGCTTGTATATCCGCAAGTGCTGCTCCGCCTAGATATGGGCTACGCTCGCCTGCCCCAGACTGCGCAAGCGCATCAGCGATTTCCTTTCGAACGGTTGCGTCTTTTTGCTTGGTGGACGACGCGGCAAGTTCAAGCGCGTCCTTGCTTGTTCCCATCGCTGCCGCTTTCTTTATGGCAGCTCTTTGCTCGTAGGCACTGAGTTCTGTTTTACCGACCTTACCGGTGGTCGCTGCCTCCATTAGCTGCTGCTGGTTGAGATATGCGCCGTCAACTTTCATGTTATTTATACGCGCTTCTGCCATCTCCATTCGCTCGTGATCTTGATGAGCCGCCTCTTTCTCCCCTTCCGCAGCACGCATATCGCCGTAGCCGCGGCTTATTTTGTTGAATCCGCTATTGAGTTTCGTCCTATACCAGCGTGGATTGATAATTCTTCTGTTGCCTTTTGTCCACTTGGAGTCGTATGATCCCGCCCGTATTTGCGCATTCCGCCGTTCCCTTTTCATCTTTCTGTAGTTTTCAAATCTGCTAGCCTTTGCTTTTGCCGCGCCGCCAAGAAAGCCGCCTGCTTTACCCTTAATAAGCCCGCCTGTTATTGCGGCGATATTGCCGATGCTCATAGCAGAGTTCAGCACTTTCGGTACGAGCATAAGCGGCACAAACATAAGCACCGCGGCAACGATTTGCATTGCAACTGACGATCCATCTGTGCCGCCATACTGATTTCTAATAATATTTGATGCAAGCGTGCTAGCGCCGTATATTATACCGATGATAGGATAGACAAACAGCATGGTCTTGAATGTTTGCCACCATTTTTTGAATAGTCCCTCGGTGTTTGGCAGCAGCCATGCGACGAACGCGAGCGGCGATATAATGATCGCGAATATAATGATAGCTTGGCGTACGCCTAGCAGCAGCAGCGTTGTGAGAGCGATCATAAGCACGGTTACAAGTCCGGCTAAGAGCGCGCCGAGCGCAAAAAGCATGGCGGTCCCTGCCAATATACCGCTAGCTAGTTTAACCCACCAAGCACCACCAGATGCGGAGCTGTCTGGGCTGGTTCCGCCGGAGCCGGCGCTCGTGCCGGATGATATGAAGTTGTACGCGCTCGCCCCAATTGCGTTCGATAGGTCTACCATGGCTGCGCATAAGTAGAATGATACATTGACGAGAAGCGCCCCGACGACAAGCCTAGGCAGCATACGTTTTATGCCATAGGAACTGAGCCCCATACCCGAAATTTGCGAGTAAATGATGATAATGAATGCGATGACAAACAGAACGTTTGCATAGTTGCGCATAGTAGCCCAATAGCTATAAACGCTCCCGTCGTCGCGTTTGGTCAGCTCGGACGGGTTGAATACAAGGTATTCGTCAATATTATCTTTTACTGTGTCTGATACTTGAGCAAGGAATGTTACAACAGGACAAACGAGCCAGCCGATACCGTCTATGGCACATTTGTCCTTTGGCTCTTCGCCGCCACTACCGCTTGGTTCGGGCTCTGCCGTTACCGAACTTGGACTAACGCCCGATAGCGCTGCGAGTATTTTTTCTTTTGTTTCTCCTGTCTTCTTTGAGTAGCAATCGGCGAACAGCTCTTTTATCTTGTCATCTTTTTCTTTTTTATCGGTGATTGTTGAAGGAACTCCATTCTGCGCCTCATCAAGACATGCCTTTATGTGACCCAGTTTACAAGATTTCCGTTCGCTAGGACTCCCTATTGATAGACAATCTGAGGGTGTGATCTCCCCTAGTGCTTTTTCGAATTCTTCGGCAAGTGCAGATTCGGCTGGTTTACCAATTTTCTTTGCTAGCTCTGTTATCTTCTCCAAAAGTTCCTTTAAATAATTATAATTATAACAGATTACATTGCGTGCATATGGAGAGCTTGTCATAATCAGATTAGAATACATAGTATGCGCTCCACTGTCTTCTTTTTCTGCGATGACATCCCTTGTAACTTTCTTATCGTTTACTGTTGTGTATAAAGCGTAGCCTTTTCCGGAGAGCGCCTTCTCTTTGGCTGTCTTGGTTGCTTTTTCTGCATCAATTTCATTGCTGACCCTACATGCATATGAAAAAGAATAGTAGTAGAGAGAATACAACTCCTCATCAGCGAAGTATTCGTTTGGATCTTCAAGCATTTTATTTTTTTCTTTTATAGCAGAGTAGATTCTCCAATCAGGATTTTCGGGAGCATGCCATTTGTTATCCTTTAAGGTGTACCCAGCATCTTCTAAAAGTTTCTCTAATGATGAATATCCCCATAGCTTCAGCCCATTCTGTATAGCAGTCTTACATTTCACAATATCATCGGTTGACCTTGTGGCGTAAACTCCAATCTTTATACCAATATCTCCCATGTCATCGCCAACGCTTCCCTTGATGACGTCATCTCCCGAGATATAATCATAGCCCTTAAAGCACCTGGGCGCTGACTGAAAATATAGCCAGCCGTCAACCTTATCGCTCACTGCCGTCGCACTTATCGGTGTCGCACTAAACATTGATACAGCAGTGGGAATCAAGAGCAGTGGCGTAGAGGCTAAAGTAAAGAGCTTTCGTAATCGCGTCAACTTTTGCATCATTACTTCCGCTAACATATCGTATACTATACATGACGATTGTATAATTCGCTAGCGCTTATACAATAAAAATAAGTCTCCTATGGAAACTTATTTATTATTTGCTAGATATAAACTAAGCATTGTCTACGATAAATTTCTGCACAGCTGGACTTGGATCGTCTCCCAAGAAGCATTGTACGGCTTTGTCTACCTTCAGTACTTTATTACCCTCGGCGTCTTCTCTAAATGAACATTCAACTGAAAGTCCACTAACGTCTCTAGCGCGTTCGTCTATTTCACGGCACATAGCGACAAAACCCGTGAATTTTTCATTTGTGGCTGCTCGTCGGTAGTTGCCTATATCTGACGTCTTCCACATGCCGAATGATTCAAAAGGGGATCTGACTTGCATATCTTTGAGGGGGCTGGCGCTTTCGTTTGTAATAATAGTTTCCACTAGATACTCTGCGATTGTAGGGTTCTCTTCGTAAACTTTTTGTATGAAAAGACCTCTACGTCGTAGCCATCTCCATAGCTCGGGGACGTCGCGATGCGATCCTGCTCCCGTATTATATGAAGGTAGAGGTTCCTGAGCACCATTTACGGCGAGACAATCTATCGCCGCCAGTTCTCGCTCTTTTGACGTCATACTACCCCAGTTGTTAAAAGCTTGTTCATCTATAATAAGTCCTGGTGATTTTTCGGCGCTTGGGCGGCTATCTGTTCCGGGCACCGTTGCCGTCGGGTCAAGAACGGGGCCTTCATTTGAGCCACAGGCAGATAATAATAAAATAGCGCCTGTCAAAGCGCCCGCCCCTATCAATACGTCTCTTCGTGATATTTCCCGCCCTTTTTCTGCTTCTGTAACAAGCAGGTCGCCTCGATCTCTCATAAAGCTTCAATCTCCTCTCGTGAGACTAGTGGTTTATGATAATAACTGTACCGTGTAATCTGATACAACTATATCTATAAACCACTTTTCTACAAAAGTCAATACTTTCGTGTCATCTCAGCGTTTATATTTTTCTATCTCTTTATCAAGGGCAGAAACTGCCGGGTTTTACGCGCAAGAGGCGCTATAGTTTGTATAGGTTGTCTTCTTTTTGTATGAGCAGCCTATCTTGAGCGCTGGCAGTACCGTCGCGGAGGTGTTTACGCGCCTCGCGCAGCTTGCGGCGGCGCTCGACATCAGCCCTGCCTTGGGTGCTTGTGTTGTATTCAGTGACGCCGCGGCGTAGCTGGTTGAGCGCTTGTCCGCTAGCAAGCTTGCTGAGGTTCTCATTCGCCTCAATCTCGTCGTGAGCTTCAATTAAGTCGCTGTAACGTACGCGGAACATATCGCGGATGTTTTGCTCAACGTCCATTAGGCGCGCGTTATCGTAGCCCTTAGTGTCGCGGAGGTAATCCAGATACGAGTTAACTAGGTTTTGCCAATCGCTGCCATTCTGGCTGTAATCTTTGAATACCTTATGCAGATGCGCAATACCGCCGTCGCTTGATCCTGCTAACTTTTCTGACTTGAGCCGTCCTTCCATGATTTCGCGGAATGAGTGGAAATCAACACTGTCTTTAGTGACCAAGCCGCGGCTCATTAGGTCGATTGTGACATCATTCGCCCATGGTTCTAGAGCGCCAAAGCCATTTGCCATGAGTTCGCGTGTGATGAATCCAGCCCAGCCGCTGTTTGCCGCACCATCTGCGCCGCTAAACGAAAGATCAAGTTTTTGCCCGCGCGACCCGTTCTTTGCTATCCATGAGATGGCAGCGGTTTTAACAGCTTCATCGTTAAAGTTAAAGGTGATCGTGTTACCGTTCTTGGTGCGCGTGACGGTTGCGTCTTTGGTGGTGGCAAGCGCATGATAGTCGTTTGAACTGAGGTCAAAGTGCTTCATGAGCGTGAATGCTGCGGCCGATTCAGCTTCTTGATCTTTGGCGTGCTGCGCTTGGGCGCGTGCGAGCATCATATTGCTTGAGCCAACGCCGGTTGCGTAGGTGTGGAGTTCAACATTGCCGTCTATCTTGCGCTGGCTGAGCACGATCGGCTGGCCGTTGGCGTCATTAACAATATTGCCGTTAGCATCCTTCTGGTACACTTTACCGTTGCTAAGTAGTTCGGTATTTATCTTGGCGTTGAGTACGCGTGTCGCTTCAGCTTCGCGGCCAGCACTAGCAGATACGATCTGGGCAGCATCAAAGGCGCGCTGTTTGAGCTGCGACTCAACTGCCGCGTTGAGGCGCGACCCAACGATTTGTCCCTGGACGTTTGCCTTCAAGTCCTTATAGACCGCTTCAACTTGCGATTTCTTGGCGGCAGCTTCGTCGGTACGCACGCGGAGTGTCATTTCTTGCTCTTGGTTGCCTGGATCGCGCAGATTTAACTCATGCCAGCTCGTTTCCAAATCTTGTTCTGTAATTTGTTTTGCGCGTTCGGCGGTTCGACGTGCTTTGTCGATCTGATGTCCAATGTGGGTCGCATTGAATTCAGCCTGCACGTTTGTTTTGTCAATTTCGGCTGCCTGCTGGCGTGCGGTAAGGTCTTTATTGATACGATCAAATCTGTTATCAATCTCAGTTTTTTGTATTGTCGCTGAGCGTGTTCGGCGTTCAAGCGAGAAACCATGGTCTGTGTTATAAAATGCGTTATCAATTTCGGACTTGCGTGCCGTTTCGTTGCCTTCTATGTTGCGCGCCGAGCTGCTGCCGAAGCGTTTGTTGTCCCAATCGGTAGCGTTGTTATTCGCCATTGATTCATAGGCAGTAGTTAGCGCTTGCTGGCGTACCTTTTTGTGGTGCCGGCGGCGAATCGCGTTGTTCATGTGGTTGTTCGGGTTTATCTTACTCGTATGGAAGCGATTGAGTCCATCCGCGGTGCGCTCGGCGGCTTTTTTCAGTTTTGCCGATCGGCGCGTTAGTGCGTTGTTAGTTAAGCGGCCGTTCTTTTTGTCAATAAGCGGTGCGCCGGCGCGGTTTTTGGCGGCCTGATATTTGGCGCGGTCTTGCGCCCAGTTGCGCGTGCGGTCGACGAGTCCGCGGCTCGGGTCGTTTACGATGCCGGCAATCTTGCCGAGCAAGTTGCCGCTAATACGAATCAAGAATGGCGTAACGGCGATTGGCGCGATTTGTACTGCCATACCGATAATGATCTGGATTGGTGAATCGCCGGCGTTCACAATGATAGCGTAGCCGGCGAGCTGGGCAGCGCCGAAAACGAACGATACGATCGGGAACATCAGAAGCATTGTCAAGAATAAATCTTTCCATTTATCGAAGTACTTGTTCGTGCTCGGCAAAATATATGCGACAAATGCCAATGGTGCGATCAGGATACTAAGCGTGATAAGCGCTTGCCGCGCCGCAAGAATGACAACGGCAACCGTTGCTGCTAGCAGCGCGCCGACGAGCGCTGGAGTGAGTAAAGTGAGTGATGCACTGACGCCTTCATTTGCAGCGATTGTTGCGCCGAGAATACCGCCGCCAGCGAGGACTACACTGGTTAATTTACTCCAGCCGAGATCCGTCCCCACCTTGTCGTAGCCGGACAAACCCTTTCGTACGGCGGTGAACATATCTTGTACACTTGTACCGAGTAGGTTTGATATGTCAATCGCTAAGCCGGCAATCCAGTACGATGCGTTGACGAGAATCGCGGCAACAATTAGGCGCGGCAGCATAACCTTGAGGCCGTAGCTGCTGATACCGAAATTTGTCACTTGAGAATATACGATGATCAAAAATGCGATAATAAAACAGATGTTAGCGAGGTCGCGCACTTTTTCCCAGATCTCGTACACGGGATTGTCGTGTGTATTAGTACTCAGGGCGCGCACGGTCAAAAAGTTGCGCAAGATATCCATAATCTTGTCCATGAAGTCTGCCAAAAAGGTCATCACGGGGCAGACAAACCAGCCGACCTGAAGCAATTTGCAGGTTCCAGTGTTATTGACCTCGCCTGTTTCGATTGAAACGTTTTTGATTTCGGATTGCGAGGTGGGATCATATACGCCATTTTTGAGCGTGTAGGTAACGGCTTTTCCGGAAGTTGCTTTCGTTGCGTCGCCATCGGTGAGAATGAGATGCAACGTGTTTTGCGAGTCAATGAACTGGTAGCCGTCAAAGTCTCCTGAGCTTGCGATTGGCAGCCCTTTCGTCTTCTCGTCTGAGGTAAACGACTCTTTATTGATGCGCGAATAATTGTTGCCCTCGTACGACAGCGCGTTGCCGTCTTTATCGCGCGTCGCGTCGGCAGCGTAAGCAGTTTGAGAAAACGTGGCGGTAACGACAAATACAGCCATCATCACGGATGCGGCTAATAACGAAAAACGGCGCCAGGATATGTGCCCTCGCGTGATATGTCTCCACAAATCCCACATAACTCCTTTATGTTAACACTTTTATGCTAAAAAGTCAATTATATGGAGAAAGTGGCACGCTGCGAATATATGGACTAGTTGCGTATAGTTGTATTTATGAGTACACTATAGAGTATAGAAAGATATACCATCGTGAAGCAAAGACTAATAACTACTGGACTGTGCATCGTTGCCGCTATAGGCGTGTATCGTGTTGGTTTCGCGTTCACAGCGAGGGCGCTGGAGTGTGCAGCGCTACCCAAGAGTATTTGCGATGCGGCCGATCAGAAAGCGGGAAGCAGCGACGTGTCTAATACTGCTATTTGGAAGCTGCTGCTTTGGACTCTTAATATCATGATCGCTCTCGTGGGGTTGGCGGCGACTGGGGCGATTATTTACGCAGGTATATTATATTCAAGTGCCGGCGGAAATGCCGACATGATTGCAAAAGCGAAAAAAATCATTATGAACACCGTGATTGGGATTGTGGCGTTTGCACTAATGTATCTTGGGCTTAACTGGCTTATTCCAGGAGGGATATTTACTTGATGAAACGCGTTATTATCATGTTAGCGGTTATATTAGCGGGGAGTGGCTTATGCAGTACGTTCTTATCAGCAGCTGCGCATGCCGAGGAGCCAATAGCGGTAGCGAAGCCAAAGAGCGGCGGCTGCGACGCATCGTTGTTTGGCATGCCAGCGTGGTACAATGGTCTATCAGGCGGCAGCGGATGCGAGTTTACGCCGATAAAAAACGGCGAAGAGGTAGATGTTGTTAAGACCGGCGCTAAGATAGGCGCAAATCTACTCCAGGCTGCTCTCGTACTTGCAGCGTATGCAGCGGTATTTTTCTTGATACGCGGCGGCTTTGAGTACATGACGAATTCTAGCTCGCCCGATGGCATGGCAAAAGCCCGAAAGACGATTACGAATGCTTTGATCGGTATGGCGATTGCGATTTTGGCAGCATCAATAGTGAACGCAATAGGAGCGGCAATAAGATGATGATTCCATCTTGGCTGATATTAGCGGCGACGAAGATAACGACTGGAGGGGGTGATAACACGTCGTCGGTTGCAATTTCTGAAGAAGCAAAAAATATTAAGTTGTCTAACCTTCTGGATACGGTATATTTTTGGTCTGGCGTTATCGCTGTTGCTGTGGTCGTGATCGCCGGGTTTTACTATACCCTCTCGCAAGATAATGAACAGCAAGTGGCGCGCGCGAAGAATACAATTCTTGGTGCTCTTATAGGGCTAGCAATCATCTTTTTCGCATTTGGTATTACGCACATCGTGCTGGGGGCGCTAAAACTATGATCCGCCGGTGGTTATTGTGCATCGTTTGCTGTGCGGTTACTGTGAGCGCTGTACTTGCGCCGGTGTCGCATGCAATTAAGCTTACAGATTGCCAAACGTTAGGTATAGACAATATTGCCTGTGAGAATAATTTAAACAGCGATAAAAACGGAAAAAACGTTGCTGGACAAGCGATTAGCGTGGCAATACAAGCGTTAGCGTCAATTTCTATTCTTAT
This sequence comes from Candidatus Saccharimonadota bacterium, assembly GCA_013333675.2. Taxonomy (GTDB): domain Bacteria; phylum Patescibacteriota; class Saccharimonadia; order Saccharimonadales; family Saccharimonadaceae; genus Saccharimonas. The sequence goes on from JABCOJ020000015.1 coordinate 8,882, forward strand.
CATTGTGATCGCAGGATTTCAAATGGCTTTGTCGCAGGGCGATCAAACGAAAGTGAAAAAGGCTCGCCAGGCGATCATTTATGCGGTTGCCGGACTTCTCGTGGCTATTTTCGCGACAGTCATAGTAAGCTATGTGATAGATAATGTAAAACAAGGAGTGTAATGATGAAAATACGACAAGTGATAATAGCGCTCGCTCTGGTATTAATGGGAGGTGCTATAACGCCGTCGCTAGTGTACGCTGAGGGGTGCGGAACGGCAGAAAGTTGTGCTAGAAGCGGTGTTGACCAGGTTAGCTCTAGCGGTACAAGCATGACAGTAGGTGGCATTATAAAGATAATTGTCGATATTCTGCTGTTTATACTTGGGGCGGTCTGCGTTGTTATGATCGTCATTGGCGGCATTAAATATGCGACGTCGCAGGGCGACCAGACAGCCGTGTCTAGCGCGAAAAATACGATTCTCTACGCGGTCGTTGGGCTTGTCGTGGCGATTGCCGCCTATGCGATCGTAAACTTTGTGCTCGCACAATTTGGCGTTTAACATCTTCGCACCGATAGTTCCTACGCCAGTTGCGCGCTCTAGATAGCAAAATAGTTTCTTGAGAGAAATTATTTTTTACAGTATGGTATTATATGGTATATAATGAAAGTAAGCGTAATTTTGTACAAAGAAAGGGATATAGCTATATGAAGTTAAGAATTACAAAAGACCACGTTCTTGCGCTGCTTGCAGTGCCTGCGCTGGTGCTGTCTGTCGGTTCGGCGCCGGTATTCGCTGAAGGATTATCGGTTAAAGACGGCGCCAATTCGGCGAGAGGTAATGATCAAAGCGAGTGTCTATTTGGCACGGAGGATGGCTGCGAAGGCAAGACGGCTATATTTCAAACAATTACGAACGTGCTCCTCTTCATTATTGGTGCTGTATCGGTGATTATGCTGATTATTGGCGGTATTCGCTATACGACGTCGCAGGGCGACCAGACAGCCGTACAGAATGCGAAGAACACGATTCTCTATTCGATTGTTGGTATTGTTGTGGCGCTTCTCGCCTACGCTGCGGTTAACTTTGTGCTTACAAGCTTTGCATCAAATAATTCAGCAGGCTAACTCTCTTATTGTATGATATAAGCGTTCTAGACGGGAGCGCTTATATTTTTTGGCTTACATAGAGGTTCATTTAACTATTAACTATAATAAAATAGCCTTATCAGAAGGCTATTTTATTAATAAATTCTTGCAGTACTTGTATTACTGAATTGCGATCTTCTTCGCTTGCTCTTGTTTGACTTTGACGAAACTGATCGTCAGGACGCCGTCTTTTAGTATTGCCGATACCTCATCTTCTTTTACGGCGACAGGCAGCGCGAGCGTGCGGCTAAATTCGCCCCAGTAGCACTCTTGAATGTGCCAGCGCGATACGGTTGTGTCATCGCCGCTTGATAACGTGCCGCTAATTGTGAGAATGCCGTCAGAGATGCTAACGTCAAGATCTTGCTTATTAACGCCGGCAGTGCGCGCCTTAATGACCAGGCTCTCGTCTGTCTCGTATACGTCAACTGCGAGCTGCCCCGGGAACTCCTCTTCTTGATCGTTCCAAGTTGCGTTTGTGTCGGTTGCTACTGGCGCTGGTGCAGTTGCCGCGGTTTGCGGTGCAGCAACTGGCTCCGCTAGATCCATGCTGTCATCATTCAAAAATGCTGCAGCCAGCTCGTCTTCAATCAACAAATCATCATTTTTCTTGCGTGCCATGATATCCTCCACTAATTTACTCATCGGCTATTTGACAGATTGTATGGCTACATTATAGCTAATGGTTGCGGTATAATCAACTATATAGCAACGGTAAACGTAAAAATTACAATGAAGATGTCGCTACTTGATGTATTTACTCCCCACTACTGTTGTTCTTGCGGTATGATCGGTGCAATTTTATGTGATAATTGTAAAAATAACATCATAACTAAGCGATATAGCGGCTGTATCGCGTGCGGAAAACCGGCAGCGCGGCATGGACTGTGCCGCCGCTGCCGTGCCCCATTTGCGCGGGCGTGGTGCGTTGGCGAGCGCGCCAATGTACTCAAGGCACTCATCAACCAATACAAATTTGAACGCGCCCGTGCAGCGAAACACGCGATAGTTGATCTGCTTGACGCTGTATTGCCGCCACTGCCGGGCGGCGTAACAGTCGTGCCTGTGCCGACGATACCGCCGCACATTCGCCAGCGCGGGTATGATCATATGGCGCTCGTAGCACGCGGGTTCGCCTGCCGCCGCCAGCTCTCCTACCGTGCGGCTATTCAGCGTGCTTCAAATACCGTTCAGCATGGTACGACGCGCGCGGTGCGCTTGCGCCAGGCGAAGCAAGCGTTTGAATGCGGCGATGTGCCGCCTGGTGTATATCTGCTGGTTGACGACGTTTACACGACGGGCGCAACCGTGCGCTACGCAGCTGACGTACTGCTGCGCGCCGGTGCGACAGAGGTATGGATTGCGGTCGTTTCGCGCCAGCCGTTTTCTCGCACGGCAAATGTTTGATATAATAAACTGGTACGGAGAGGTGACCGAGCGGTTGAAGGTACCGGTCTTGAAAACCGGCGTGGGCTAATACTCACCGTGGGTTCGAATCCCACCCTCTCCGCCAAGCAAGAGTAACCAATATTAATCAGTGTTACTCGTTTTTTATATTATGAATCACCATAAAAAAATAATGAAATCCCCTTGGTGGCTGCGCCTTTATGCCCTACCGGCGCGGTTTGTGTACGGAGCGGCGTTCGCGCTATTCTTCGTGTGCGGGCTCGGAATTATTGATCCGGATTTTGGCTGGCATTTGGCGGCGGGACAGTATTATTGGGTGCACGGTATCCCTACGCATGATATTTTTACGTTTTCGGCGCAGCATTTTCCGTGGATTAATCATGAATGGCTCAGCGATATGGTGCTTGCGGCGGTGTACCATCTTGGCGGTCATGTGCTCGTAGCGCTGCTCTATGCTGCGATGTGGACGCTAGCGTTTTGGCTAGTGGCGCGGCGGTGCCGGTTGTCGATAATTGTGCTCGTTGGGGCTATTGCGTGTTTGCCGTTTGCGGGCGTACGCGCGATTACCTGGACGGTGCTGTGCACTGCGGTATTATATGAATTATTCCGAGTATCGCGACGTACGCACTGGCTTATTCCCTTTTTGATGCTCGTGTGGGCGAATTTGCACGGCGGGTTCATTATCGGGCTTGCGTACATTGCATATCGGCTTATTGCGCGTCCATCGTGGCGATTGGCGGTGATCACAGCTGCGAGCGTACTCGCGACGACGGTGACGCCCTACGGAGCGGCGATTTACGTTGAGATTATACGTACGCTTGGCGACCGTTCTCTACATGGGCGTATTAGCGAATGGCGGTCGCTGGCGTTTAGCATTGAAGTTGCGCTGCTGGCAGCGGTATGGGCGACGTGCCGTTATTTTTATACGCGTTCGGTATGGCGAACGGTCTTTGCCTTCCAAATATTTTTGATCGTCGGAACGGTGATGAGCGTGCGTAATGTGCCTATTCTTGTTATTTTTGCGGTTGCAGATATCGCGCGCATGATGGCGGCAGCACCATTGCCGTGGGCGCGTATTCGTGAACGGTTGCAAGCGATTCGCCCGTTGATGATAGCGCTCGCGCTTATCATCGTTAGCTTTGGAGGTTATTTGCTTTGGCGCGATTTCATGCTCGTGCGTGTGCCGGCGGAATCGCGGTATCCGCGTGAAATTGCGCAGGCGTTACAAACTGGCGTATGCAGTCATGGTAATTTATACAACGATTACAATATCGGCGGCTATCTGATATGGCGCGCGCCGCGGCAAAAAGTGTATATTGACGGGCGAATGCCGAGCTGGCAATACGGCGGCGTGAAATTAATGGATAATTACTATCGTGTCGTGCGCGACGCGTCATTTCGCCAACGCGAATTTGCGCGGTTCCGCATTGTCTGCGCCGCGATTCCGGCGGATACGGTGTTTGCGAAAGAGCTGCGTCAAAGCGGTTGGAAGCCGGTTATTGTTAATTCAGCCGAGTTTACACTGCTGAAGGCTAGCGAGTAGATGCGCCGTACGGACCGGTAGCGCCGCCTCCGGTGCCGCCGGTTAGGTTTGTTGCGCTTGGTATGAAGCTGCCGATGACGAAATTAACCGCCGCGTACGCCAAAATTGCTACGACGATACCAACGAGCGCGTATAAAATTGTGTTCTTGGCATCTTGTACTTTTGACGCGTCGCCGCCCGAGACGACATAGCGCAGACCGCCAATGATCAGCATGATAACAGCGACGGCACCGATGACAAACAGCAAAATACTGCTAATTTGCGCAAACACACCGGTGTCGCCAAACAAATTTGCCGGCTGGTCTGAGCCGCGCGCGGAGAGTGCGCCGCCAGCAATGCCGCCTCCGATTGCTGCTGCAATTAAGCTATTTGCGAGGACAATCATTCCTGCCGCGATGAGTGATCCAACGATGATGCGAATGTATTTCATGATAGATGTATATCTCCTTAGCGAATTTATCCCATACGCCTATCTTATAGTATACACGGACTATTCCCCTAGGCAACAGCCTAAGATTATGCTACACTAGTGAAGTATTTTGTTTTGCAAATGGAGGAGTACCCAAGTGGCTGAAGGGGACGGTTTGCTAAATCGTTAGTGTGGGGAGACCTGCAGCGGGAGTTCGAATCTCCCCTCCTCCGCCAGGAGCAAGAGAATGACCTAAGTCAGGTCATTTTTTGATGTGATAGCCGTGGGTATACGAATCAAACCTGCTCATGGTACAATAAAGATATGCAAGACCAAGAGCCGCAAACCCAAGATTGGCAGCAACCAGCGCAATCAACTGCGCACGGAGCGTACCAGCCAATTCAAGATACGACACAGGAGGTAACAAATACAGTGCCATCGCCTCAAACCCTGTCGTCATCTGCTGGACCTGCGGCGGTGTCCGAGGTGTCTCCAGCGCCAATTCCATCCGCCGAGTCTCCTGCAGCGCCGGAGGCGCTGGCGACAACGCCTGCATCTCTACCAGAGACGCAAACAGCTTCACAGCCCACTGCTCCCGAGGTATCCGCGGCTTCTCCGTCTTCTCCTGAATTTTCCGATCCTGCCGCTAGGGCAGTAGCGCAGCAAGCTACCGAATCACCCGCTCAAGAATCGCCAGATCAACCTGATACTACGAATGACATGACGGCTGACGATCTTCCTGACGATGAAATTCTTATCCGTTGGCAAGCGCTTGAGTACATGCAGCACCAGCACGAGCCGATTTGGTATGTTGGATTTGGCGCTACCGTACTTATACTCATTGCGGTGGCAATTTTTGTATTCAAATCGCCAACATTTGCAGTACTCGTGCCGGTAATGGCGGTCGCATTAGCGCTATACGTTCGCCGCCCGCCCGCGACGATCGACTACACGGTGAGCCGCAAAGGAATTCACGTCAACGATCGATTATGTACGTTTGATCAGTTCAAGTCGTTCAGTGTTGTGAGGCAGGAAACGACGAATCATGTTGTGCTTATACCACGTAAACGCTTCCAGCTAGGACAAAACATCTATTTCCCAACTGAAATCGGTGAAAAACTTGTCGACATGTTGGCGGCGCGTTTGCCAATGAAAGAGGCAAGTCCGGATATTATTGATAAACTACTCGCAAAACTCCGTTTGTAATGCCGAGCTCCTCTTGCACACCTGCCAGTATCGTGCTATGATTTAAGATGGTATGCACCCGTAGCTCAGCTGGATAGAGCGTTTGCTTGCGGAGCAAGAGGTCGTACGTTCGAATCGTATCGGGTGTACCACGATTTCGTCATACAAACCCTGGACCTGAGAGTCTGTTTTCTGTAGCTCGCAGGATGACACTGGGCTCCCATCCGTCATGGATGGGAGTTTTTAAATACGCCACGCAAATTAACCTACTTCTTGCTCCACCCTCCTACCTATGATTAAATATAACCATGACGAACGAAGAACTCGCTACGCAAGTAAAAGATCTAACCGTTCAGGTTCAAGACCTCGCAAGTGCTGTTAAAACGCTTGCTGAAACAATGAATGCTAAGTTTGAACAGATTGACAGAAGGTTTGAGCAGATCGATAAGAGATTTGAACAAATTGACAAGAGGTTTGAGCAGATTGACAGAAGGTTTGAGAAAATTGACAAGAGATTTAATCAGATCGACCAACACTTCGAATCAATCGACACCCAGCTCTCCGCCATCCGCAAAGACCACAAGAACCTCACGGATACTGTGAAGGACATGGAGTTGCGCATCGATGAACGCTTTGCAAAGGTTGATGAGCGATTCAGCGGATTGGAAGCAGGACAATCAGCCATCCGCGCAGACATCGCCGGTCTTCGTCATGATTTGTTCATTGAAGAAGGCTCGCGCGAGACGGCAGATGCAGCTCTTTTGGATGACCAAGATGAGAAGTACAAATCTCTCGATAAGCGCCTGCGCCTGGTTGAAGCAAAGTTTCCGGATCTAGCACAAGGGATCAGCGGCATAAGCCTGCCGTAGCCTTGCTCTACGCGAATAAATCTACAGCAAACACCCCGCGCATCATCTCTAAATCTGAACACTACGAGGACTACCCAGTTGCCGGGAAGCAACTGCGGAGGTGTGCCGCCGCGAAAACCTACGACTGCAAATACTCTTCAATCCGCTCTTTTGCCCGCTCTATCGACGCGCTATCAGGAATCATCACGTACAGCGGCATCGCGCCCATGCTATACGTTTGGCGGGTTGCGCCTGCACCATCAACGCTCATCGACTCAACGCGCCAACCCTTAAAATCATTCAGCTGCATTTTTATCAGCGACGCAATCGTCTCCTGGCTCATGTTTGTTTGTAGCGAGCTTTGCAATGTCGACAAAATCGCGTTATACCGCGTCAGGTTGCGCGGCTCGCTCATCTTCGCAACAATCGCCTCAATTACCTTCTGCTGGTTGCGCCCCCGCTGCCGATCGCCGTCGCCAAAGCTATAACGCTCGCGTGCAAACTCAAGCGTTCGCTTGCTATCAAGCGTATTCTTACCTGCCTGGAACGAATGAAACGCATAATCAGAGTCAACCGTAATGTCGCCCACCACATCAACCATCTTCACGAGCGACGTAAAGTTCAACCGCACATAGTACGGGATCTCAACACCATATAAATCGCCAAGCGTTTGCCGCGACATGTCAATGCCGTAAATGCCCGCATGCGTCAACTTATCCGACATACCCGCCACGCCGTGCAACTGCACATAATAATCCCGCGGCGTGTTTACGAGCAGCATCGTCCGCTTCACCGGATTCATTACCGCTAGCATATTTACATCGCTCCGCGACACCTCGCCCACATCACCATACGTATCGATGCCGCTGATGTACAGCACAAACGGCTTTGTCACGTCAGTTTTCGGTGCAGCTTGGCGATTATCATCCCGCACCTTATAAGTCGCAAGCGTCGCCACGCTGTCATAAAATTCACGGTAATTTTCTTGCAATACGCCCATATTCGCCGTTCGGATTGACGCCAATTCAACTGCTCCAGCATTGAGCTGTTCCGTCAACGCCATCAAACTGTCATAGCTGCTCTGCGCCGCCGGCGTTACGCCAGCAAGTGCTTTCGCTGTTTTATCGTGCAGTGTATCCGCCCCGACCATACCGACCGACCGAGCAGAATCAAGCACCACGCTGCGGTCTTTCTTCGCGATAACCGTGTATTCTACATAATTAACCTGCGGCGGCTGCACTGCGTTCAAAAACGAATTCACCGAGTACCCGCTTTTGTACACGGCAACATTAACGGTGATCATCACCATGCCAATTACCATGAATAGCACACCGCGCCATACCGCTTTCGACCGGCGTATCAACTGCCACAACACAACGCCCGCCACCGCCGCATACAACGGCGCGATGATATATAAATACTTGTCGGGGATCACGCCCATCGCAAATAGGTTAATTCCTGCAGGGATCGCCGTCACAATGATACCCGCACCAACTAACCGCTGCAGCCACGCGAACAGCGACGTTTTCTGTTCTTTACTCACTTTCACTGCTAAATTTTATCACATTTTTGATTATTACGCAACTTACAGATCAATTTATATCCACCGGCGATAACCACTACGCCAACACAGGCCGCCACCGTATCAAGCAGTACGTCGCTCACCTGCCCGCTTCGCCCGCCGACAAGCAGCTGATGGGTTTCATCGGTCGCTGCATACGCGCACGCAACGCCAACCGCCCATAATACAGTACTGCGCCAGCGTACATCATACGTGCGCACCAGTAAAGTCAGCAATATCCCCAACACGAAATACAAAAACACATGCGCTGCCTTGCGCACTACCGTCTCGGAAAACGAGATATTCGTAATATATTGCACACTCCGCGCCACGCGCTCACTCTGCCCGCTCGACACTTCATGCCCAGCGCTCGAAAACCAAAAAATTAATACCATCCATGATATAACGAGCGCAAAAAGGATAATTCGTTTTTTAGTCATATTTTTCACCAGAATCGCCTCCCCTTTTATGCTTTCACCCTTCTACGCCGCTTCGTAAATTCCCGCCCTTTGCTCACTACACCTTTCCACAATACCGCCGCTACAGAGCGATTGAGCAAGAATACTGCCGTACCGATGATGATAATATTTGCGATATTACCGACAAGAGTATTCATATAATACAGCGAAATTGCCACCGCATACAGCAGCGCCAACGCCAAGAACGTCTTCACTTCGTATCGAATCGTTACATATTTCTTCATATCATAATAACGATAAACCATCATAGATAAATATGCGACAATTATCGCTATTGCTGGTGCATATAAACCAATAAAACGAATACCGACAAGAGAAACCATTACGCTTACTGTCGCTGCGACAATTGATGTATTCATTATTTGCTTTGTCATTTTCTTCGCAATATACAATGCATTATATAGTCCAACAATGGAGTTTAGAAACGAACCAAGTATAAGCAATGGCACATACATATACGCCTCACCAAACGATACACCAACAAACAAATTAAACACTACTGGCAACACTGCAATCATCGCCAAGCCTAGCGACCCAAACAGCCTCACGCTTGCGTTTATCGTTTTCGAAAAGAATACATCGCGATCTGGGCTATTAATATGCACTGATGCCGATTCAGCCCAGGACATATAGAAAAAGGAGAACAAACCATTAATAATCCACGAGAACCGGCATGCAACCGCATAAATACCGTTCGCCATAACACCCAGAAAAATTGATATTATAGTACGATCAGCAGTGTTTACTGCCCAATATGAAGCGTTATCCGGAACTAGTGGTATGGAATATCTCAACAATCGTCGCGTAAGTTTTTTATCATAGATGCGAAAATTAATATAACGATACAGTTTTAACACTATAAATAAATACGTAGTACAGGCAATATTTGCTAGAAATGTTGCGATAAACATTCCCTCTACACCAGATCTCATCACAACAATTAAGACTACGTTCGCTACAATAGTTGTTATACTCGCAACCATGCCAGCGATTGTGTAATTTACATTATCACCAAGACCGCGTGCAATTTGAAGAAATATGTTTGATAGTATAACCGCTACGGTTACAGCAGTAACATAAAACCCATAAGGTACACTTATAAAAAAATGAACCAAGAAATAAACTAATACAGAAGCAACTCCGGTGAACGTGATGAACCGCAAAGCTGATGAGATAATTTTCTTTTGCTCATCAAAGTCCCCCCTCGCGTCAATCAAAAAACGAAAAATACCCGCCTCTAAAGACACTGTAATTATTGGCGCAAACAATGTAACATACGTCATCGCTAAATCAACTATACCGAATTCACTCGTTGCTAAATATGTTGTATATAGCGGCAACAGAAGAAATGTCAAAAACTGCGTTGAAATTTTACCAAACGCAATAATAAGAGTATTTTTTATGAGAGCAGCTTGCCTTGACACTGAGTTCCTCTTTCTAATGCGCTCTCGAGACGCTCGTAGAGCAGATTAAATCGTCTAATATCACGACTCATTGCGCCCCCTTAGAGATCTTAATCTCACCACCATTAGCGCTATATCTACATTGATTATTGCTACTACCGCTATCAACCTATACGCTAAAGGAGATTCCCTGTCTCTCGCGACATCTATACAATAGCGTTTGATTATAGCTTTACATCTTTTATATTCCTTTTTATACACAGAACTAAACAATATTTGTATGCCGATAAATACCGCTTCCATAAAAAATCTATTTTTTGCAGCCAACATTAGTCTATTATTTTGCTTCACATCTTGCATTATTGACTCCGTTGCCTCAAGCCCGCTCATACGCTTTCTAGTAAAGCTAGCGTTAATAGCACTTCCCTCTCGCCTACGATACAAATATACTATAGTATCTATTATCGCTACTTTTTGAACGTTCTTTAGAGCAAAGTAATTAAACTGCAGATCTTCTGCGGCAGTTATACTTTCAGAAAAACGAACTTTTCGTATACAATCAGCCTTATACAGCTTTGCAAACGGCGCATTCGCAATTTGTCGCTGGTATAAGAGATTCTTTAATGCCTCTTCTCTATCTACTAGAACTATTTTTTCGGGAGAAGTACTTACCACAGATACAGCATGGGAATCACTATAACTAACGAAATTCCCGCTAACACAATCTGCTTCTGTCTTTATCGCAGTATTTACTAGAGTATCGACAGCATCTGACGACATTTCATCATCTCCATCCGCAAATATAATCCACTCTCCTTTTGCAGCTTTTATTCCCGCATTCCTAGCGCTAGACACACCTTTATTTTTCTGATGCCTGACTTTTACATGCTTATACTTTTTTGCGTAACTATCACAAATGTCCGACGAGGCGTCTGTTGATCCGTCATCAACTAAGATAATCTCTATGTTCTGATACGTTTGTTGCACCAGCGATCGTATACACTCGTCTAGATACTGTTCAATATTGTAAACAGGTACAATAATTGACACTACAGGTTTACTGCTCATCGACCAGCTCCTTTTCGTTCATAAGTTTGAAGCAATAATTTGGCATATACAACCATAAACATAAATATAGCCGACCGAAATATCTCACCTTTGACATTAACTACCAGCATAATAAATATTATAAGCGAAAATACGAAAACTTCTTTGCGTGCACGATACATCATGAACGAGAATACCGCTCCATATAATACAATGATATAAAATATTCCGCCCACAAACAAATCGTTTATATAGCCTACATCCGAGCGCCCTCCCGCTCGTTGAGCACCCTGAAGGTCATATATACGATAACCATTACCAAACCACAGGTTCTCATTTTTTGGAAGCACCTTGACCGTTTCTTCGTACAAGACTTCATAATTACCGGTTAGCTCGTGCTTTTCGATTAGATTTCTTGTATCCTCAATAAAGGAATCTATGAAATTATATGCATTAGGCGCAAAACGAGCCATCCCTGCTAATAATCCTGCAAGCAAAGCTATTACCACACCGAAAGCAAAAAAAGCATTAACCAACCGTGAGCGTCTTGCATATACGTAAAAGATTGATGCGGTTGTAGTCAACAAAAAAACAAGGATGCCAGTTCGACCATTTAAGAATGTCGCTAGCAGTATGAACGGCACATACAGATAATACCGTCGTATACTATGTTTGAGGGCAAAATAAACAGCAAGCCCTGCAATTAGACCATGATATATAGGCGTTCCAAATGTATAGTCGCTTGATATACCGAAAATCCTTGTATCTATCACAAACTGATTAAAACCGCCGCCAGCCTGGTATAGGCTAATAAATATACTCTTAATTCCAGGCAAAAAGAGACCAAGAATACACAAAACCCCCTGCAGCATTCCGAATTTTAATAAAATTTCAAATCCTTGTGCTTTTGAACATCCAAACTTTCGTAGCTTATCAACAATAATCGCAGCATGAATTATGAGAATATTTATAAGGTTGTTTTGAACAATACGAAGGTCGGCGATACTATTGATCGGAATATTGTTAATGGTTTGTATGAAAATAGGATAAAGACTCAAAGAGAATACAACAAACATCAACAAAATAACATTACGATGCCCGAGAATCTTCAGAATAGATTGATCCCGCCTAAGTAAGTATGGCAATAGCATGATCAACGCAAGAATACTTAGCACAATATACTTATCAAAAATCACCCCAGAACCAAAAATCGGCGTATATACAACATAAAAAATATAAATGTACAGTAATGGCTTTAATATATATTGGCGTGTTAGTTTCATTGTTTACTTGCCTTTTTGTACAGATTTAATAGATTATTTTGCCATGCACGTTTATCTGTTATATCTGTTGGTAGTGATTTTTGCTGCGACTTCAAAAGTTGTTGATATCCTTTACGATTATGACAACATTCTAGATACGTTTGTATGATGGTGTTTTTTGTTTTGTATGTAGACCTTGCACCGGAGAATAGCTCGGCAATAGCTTTCAGATTAAACGACAGGACAACTGTATCCAAAATATCCGCTTCCGCTGCAACAAGCCCAAAGCCTTCATCTGTTGAAGTAATAAACAAAAACTTGCTATTTTTAATGTATTGATACGGGTTATCTTGAAAACCAGCAATTACAACATTATCTTGCAAGCAGTTTTTGTCAACATAAAGCTCACAATCCTTGCGCAAAGAGCCTTCACCAATCATAATTACACGCACATTCGCCTGTGTTTTTTTAATTTTGTAAATAATATCCAAAAACTCAAGCGGCTGTTTCACGCTTTCAAGATGACCACAAAAAGCTATGTCATATGATGGAGTGCCTGAGCCAACCTTGCTTTTTTCAATAATACTATTCTTATCTACCAAATTATGAATGATTATAAGTTTTTCACCTGCGACTCCTCTAAAAATAAAATTATTTCGCATAGCATCTGTGACGATAACAATTTTCATAAACTTTTTTATACGCCATCTATATAATAACGATCGTATTGTTATTTTGTTTGACCATGCAGGGTTCTGATGAATGTGTGAAATAATTTTTACTTCTTTAGCAAAGAAACTAGCTAAAATGCTTGCTCTAAAATCATGGGCGTGAATAATATCCGGCTTCCAATCTGCAATTACCTTAGACAACGCTTTTCGGTTAAATTTTTCTAACGGATAATATTTTATATTCTTAGCTGACAATACATTCTTTATAGTTCCCGTCGGAGAACAATATGCGGTCTCGTATTGACCGTCTACTCCTAAAATTAGCGTGCAGGCTACACTCTCGGCGCCGGAAAATTGACTACTAGATAGTAAATGTAATATTTTCTGTTTTTTACAATATGTTTTCTTCATCTCTTTTGTAATATGCTCAATTTGATATTTTTTACTTTTATTCTTACTACACTTTCCGAATCCATGCATTCCATTCTGAGACATTTTCATAATCTCAGCCGTCATCGCTTCTACATCATCAAAATCCACTAAGTAGCCATTTTCACCCTCTTCAATGAGTTCAGTAGCACCTCGGCACTTCGTAGAGATTATCGGCAAGCCTGCTGTCATCGCTTCCATAATATGTACTGGCAAGCCTTCGCGATAACTTGCCGATACCGATAAGTCCGACGCCATCAGCAACTGCGGTATATCAGCTCTATAACCCAGCAAGTGAATATTATTTTGCAACCCCTTTTCTTTAATGAGTTTTGAGTGAAAACCATTCATACTGTCTTGACCAGGCAGGAGTAGATGAATATGTGGATTTGCAGCGGTAAGTTTTTCCATCGCCATTATGAGCATGGTTTGGTTTTTATTTTTATTAAGCTCCGCTGGATAAATCATCACGAAATCGTCCGGTTTAAGCCCGAGCGACCGGCGCAAGTCGTTGCGTTGTTTTTTCGTGAGGCGCGGCTTGAACCGTTCTGGGTCTACTCCTACTCCAGGTACGTAGCGGACATCTGTCTTGAACGTACGTTTCGCCCGTTTATAATCCTCGTCGTTAATCGTGATGAGCGTATCGGTATGTCGTGCCATAAGCCGTTCAACCGGATAATAAATTAGCCAATTTAGTAGCGGCGCACCCGTGAAAAAATGAAAGCCATGCGCCGTATAGATAACGCGCGTTCCTCGTTTACGGGCACGTCGTGCCGCCAGGCGGGTCACTACGCTCCCAACAGGTGTGTGCGTGTGAATAATATCGTAGTTTTCGCAGTCAATAATTTGTTTTAGCTGCTTGTATGCGCGAATATTGCTGATGGTGAACGGATTGCGCGTGAATGAAACAGTGAACGATTTGTCGGCATCTAAAATTTCTTCCTCGCCCATTGACGCGTAGTGTACTTCCCAGCCATCTCTACGCAACATGCGCATGAATGGGCGATTGAATTTCTGGAAGTTCGCGGTATGCGACGTGAAAAGTGTCTTTTTGCTCATATACTTACTTTTCCACGCTTAATTTCTGGCTTTCTTTGCTTGCGTTATTCTCGTACCCCTCGGAATGACCCGCTAACGAAACAACCGTCCATACGGTCATCAATATACACTTTACGTCAAATGCAAAACTAATATGCGCAGCATAAAATCCATCAAGCTTTGCCTTTTTGTCGGGCGCCAGTTCATCGCGACCGTTTATTTGCGCCCAACCAGTGATTCCTGGTTTTACTGTTGTTGCACCATGCTTTGCGCGTAAACTAAGGAGCCTCTTTTCCGTTAGAACGACTGGTCGCGGACCAACAATACTCATATCACCTTTAATAACATTGAATAGCTGCGGTAATTCATCAATGGAGAGCTTGCGTAAAACCTTGCCAGATCGTGTAATATATGCATCGGCATTCTTAAAATCGTTAGTCGGCATATCGCTTGGCGCGGTTTGCGCCATAGAGCGAAATTTATAGACAATAAACGGCGCGTTTCCTTTACCTGCGCGCGGCTGACGGAATAATATCGGACCTTTCGAGTCAAATTTTATCCATACTGCTGCGCCTATCATCAACGGCGACAGTATGATAAGCGCCGGCAACGCAATGATAATGTCAAATACTCGTTTTCCAAAACGTACATACATAGCGTAAATGTCCCTCTGCCCTATTCTTTTTCGTACGCTCCACCGGTGTAAAAATGTGAAATCGTGGTGCAGCGAGTGTCTTCCTTTGCGGTATCAGTTTCCGGATCGTCGTCCGTTTGATCTTTTGGCTGCGCTGGCTCATTACTGCGCGGCTCATCTGCTTTTGCCGCCTTTGGCTGCGAGTGGCGGTAATCGTAGACGAAGAATAGTCCAATGATCGCGAGCATAAATCCAGCAGCGGTAGCAAGCCCGATTTGAATCGCCGGGCGTACGTTCGACGGCGACTTCGGCGTGCTGGCGGCATCAACTGTGTTGATTTTGATGCTGCTATTGCCGTACAGCTCTTTGGCTTCATTGCGGAATGATTCGATTGCACTTTCAAGCAGCGCTTTGCTTTGCTTCGCATCGGGTGTTTTGATCGATACATTTATAATATCCGTGCTTTTCGTGCCCCGCGCCGTTACGTTTGATACGAGCGTATCGTAATCTTTATCGTACCCCTGATCGGCAATGACCGTATCGAGCACGCGGCGCGATTTGAATAGCTCTACGTAGTTGTTCAGCGCCACTGATTCCTGGTTGCCCGACGTATGATCCGTCCCCACCAATAGCAGCGTCGCTTTGCTTTCATATTGCGGCGTTTGAATGTAGTACGTATATGCAATACCGACGATTCCGCCGATCATGACGAAAATCGCTATCGTTAGCCATTTTTTAATATAAAACCTCAATAGGTCGTACAAATTTATCTCTTCCACGGTCACTTCCTTTTGTATTACTCTTTTTCATTATATCACAATACATATGTTTTGTAAATATCCAGGCTCATTATTCTGCCAAATCGTCAAAGCTTATTGAAAATGCCCTGCCGTTAGTGCTACTATGAAACTACTTACTTTTATAAAAAGTTAGTGGGGTATAAGGAAAAACGATGCGGAAGTTTCGATTGAATCAGCGTCGGGTGGCTATAATATGCGCTGTCATATTGGTGGGATTATCAACAGTAACAGTGTTGCGCCAAAAAGGCGTTTTGTTTGACGCTAAACAAAACGATAGCGCTAACACACATGTCGAGCCGGCAAAGAAAACCAATACTGCTGCGCCGCAACCAAAGCAAAAGGTAGAGCCGGCTACCGACAAGGCACAGAATTCGCCTGTGCCGCAAGTGAAGCCGGAAGCGTCCGCTATGCCAGCAAGCGAGAAAAAAACAGACGAGCCACAGCTAAAGCAGCCTAAGCAAACAATAGAAACGAAGCAGCCAGCTGCAAGCACAACCGCACCAACAGCTGAACAGAAGCAAGCGGAGCAAGCAGACGGTAAAAAATCGGCAGAAAAAACGTCAGAAAAGACAGCCGATACGGGCGCAGCTAAAAAATCAAGTGACGCATTCACGTATACAGCAAGTGCAGGCAGTTCGTACACGTTATTTGCACGCGAGGCTGTCTCGTCCGTTGTGGCCAACCAGCAACTTCAGGCTAGCACCACACAAACACTGCAGGCTGAGGTAGAGCTGACCAATAATGCTGGCTCGCCTCTATTAGACATCGGACAGGCTGTCACAATTTCTCGCGCAGATGTTATCGCAGCGTTACAGCATGCCGGCGTAAAAATAGACGCGCAAAATGCTAGTACAGCTTCGGTGGCACAATCGCGTGAATCTGACAAGTCTAGGGAAAATAATGCACCAGCAAAAAACACGCAACAAACACAAGCTACAACAGCGAGTGCCGATTATAGCGCGGCCGCAAACCCTGGCGACTCGTACACGCTTCACGCCCGCGCTGCTATCGCAAAATACCTACAGGCAAACAAGCAGGCGTTATCGCCCGAGCAATGCGCCGCTGCTGAATCATATATAGTTAGCGCGGCCGGCGCGCCGGCGCTTGAGGTCGGACAAACCGTTGTAATTAACTCAAAGACCATTGCGGACGCTGTTGCCCGAGCGAGCTCGCTCTCTGCAAGCGAACAGGCGGCATGGAGCCAGTGGGCAGCGCTGTAGACACGCCATCATTTGTCTACTCGAAAGACATATTCACGCTAATCTGCTCCACCTGATAATAAGGGTACCCACGCCTTTTCAATCTGTAATGCCAAAGTCGCGCAATTGCTGCGCCGCTGCGACGTCGTAATCGGCGATACGCGTTCGCCGCAGCTGCCGGCAATATGCACCCGTCCCGAGTGCCGTGCCAATGTCGACCGCTAGACTGCGAATATACGTGCCGCTCGACACATGCGCGCGAATTATAAGTTCCGGATAATTGTACGACAGTAGCTCAAGCGCGTAAATCTGCACGGTTCGCTCGGGAATCTCGACCTCCTTGCCGCCGCGGGCAAGTTTGTAGGCTCGCTGACCATTAATTTTGATCGCGCTAAAAATTGGCGGGCGCTGCTTGACTGCGCCGGTAAATTGCGCGAGCACTGCTTGAACTTGCGTAAGAGGCGGCGCGGCGGGCCTTTTGGCGGAACAATCCGATGCTTGAGCGGGCTCATCCGTCCGGCGTGCAGCTGTTTTAGAGGAAGCCTCGCCTGTACCGTCTATAGCACCATCATACGCCGAAATTTCTCCTTCTGGATCGCCTGTCGTACTCGTTTGCCCAAGTATTATTGCCGCTTCGTACACTTTATCAAGTTTCGTATAGCGCATAGCGTCTTTACACGCCTTACCTGTCACGACGATCATCAAACCTGTCGCAAACGGATCAAGTGTGCCTGTGTGCCCGACTTTTACCTTTTTGCCCGCCCGCGCCGATAGCACCCGCCGCAAGCGCGCTACCACGCCGAAGCTTGTCATGCCAGCCGGTTTGTCGATCAAGATGATACTGTCGTTCATGCTACCAGTATACTATAGTTGCTATATTGTAAAAATATGATACGATAGGTTTGTTCCTTAACAACTATCTTTGAGAGGAGTGCGTCACATGGCGCCCGTGGTCATTGCTATCATCATTACCATTGTTACTTTCACGATTATTATCGTGATGTGGGTAGTGACGTTTAAGACTTTTAAGCGAGCGTCAAGGATTATGCTCGCTGTCTGGCTTGTCGTCTTGAGCGCAGTCCTGTACGGTTGTGCCAACCTTGTTTCTTTGCGTTTGACCGCGCCCACTGTGGCGCAGTCGCTGGCGGTATCAGGCGTCGAACCCAGACAGAGCTATCCTCTGTTCGTCGGGGCTAATCACGGCGGCGACCAGCCCGTCTGGGCTGTCATTGACCCGTCGACGTATGATGGGCACGCTGTGAAGATGAGCCTTCACGTACGCCCGCCGCAGGGCGGTAGTGCTCTCACCTGCACAATTCCAGTGCAGAGCAGGGAGATTGACCGCGACCGCGATATGACGCCTTATGCTTCATCAGTTACGTTCTTAATCTATAAGAACGCCCCGAGCGGGGTAAAAGTGCGCCGATTTGCCGGCGTGCTCTATGACGAAGCAGTCGGCTATGGCGGTTGCGTTGGCCTTGTACTTTCCATCACTGGACCGGACGTTCACCCGGTCATCACGCTGAGCGCGCAGGATCGCGCTCGGCTTGAGCGCTCATCCTGATCCCCTCCTTTCGTTAAGGAACCCCGCCACAACCAGTGGCGGGGATTTCCCTTTGAACATATTTGCCCTTTATTGCCCAGGAATCCGGAACTGCGCTGGATCGGCGGGCGCCGATGGCGCTGCCGCCTGTACTGCTTGCTGCGGAAGCGGCGGCAACGCGGTCTCAAGCGTATCCGGCACAGCGGCGCCAGACGTGCTATCGTTCGTTGACGGCATCGGCGGCAATGTCGAGAAGTCCGGCATTGGCGGCAATGGCGGCGGTGGCGGTAACGCCCCGTCTGCTGCCGGCGCTCCGCTTGGCGCGCCCGCGAGCGCTGCGTTTACAGCGGCGCGCGCATCATCTTGCGTGGGCTGCGGCGCGACTGCACTTGGCGCGACCGGTGCAGGCGGCTGTACTGCCGCCGCGTGATCGGTCGGCACAGTCACGGCGCCCTGCGCAAGCACATCAGGCACCGATGGTTCGGCGTCAGTGTGCGCTATCACAGCATTAAGCGGCGCTTGCGTACTCGGCGCATCGGACGCATATTTGCTTTTTCCGTCGTGGCTCAAGATTACTTTGTTGCGGTCGTCTTCGGCTGCGCGGCGCGCATCTTCGGCAGCTTGTTCGGTCGTTGCATTAAGCGTACCGCCAAGCGCCGGTTCAACAACATCGGGTAATTGCGTTTTCGGCGTCTCGATTCTCTCTTGGATAACCGGCTGCGCTGCCGCTTCGTCGAGCGTTTCGTTTGCGCGCGCAATATCACGCTGAATATCCTCGACCGATGGCGCGGCAGATTTGCTGACCGGTGCAGGCGCCGGCGTCGCAGCCGCTAATTGCTCAGCAAGTTTTTCTTCCGCCGCTATGGCATCTTTTTTATTTAATTCAGCGACTTGCTGCGCATGTTTAGCCAGTACCGCTTCGGCGGCGCTCAGAGCCGCTTGGCTGTTTTTCTCGTCGATCGCCCGCTTCACTTCATCGACATCGCCCTCCGGCTCGTGCGAAATCGCAAGCGTCCCGACACCGGATTCTTGCGCAGCTTCTTGCGTCGCTTTTGTTTTGCTGCCACTTGTCATCTCCGAGACGCGCACCGATTCGCCTTCTTGCGCATCTTTGCTGCGCGGAGCAGTCTCATCAGCCTGAGCTTTTTTCTCGCCCTCTTCTAGTTTAGTCGCGATCAGCTGCTGGTTCGCGCCCGCCCCCATCAGCGACGCGGCGATCCGCATTACCGCCGAACTGGTCTTGCTATTGCTAAACCGTTCCGTTGCCGCCACAATGCCTGTCAGAAATGCCGTCGCAATCTGCTCGTCAATCATTTTCTTGTTCTCGCCGACCAGCACATCGGCAAGTGCATACAACAGTTCGCTATAACCGCTCGCGCGCGGA
>JABCOJ020000016.1 GCA_013333675.2 Candidatus Saccharimonadota bacterium
ACTCGGTGCAGAATTGTTCCAGGCGGTGGTGGAGGTCGGCGCGCTCGTGTGGATCGTGTACGAAATCGTCGCGCACCGCCAGCCGATCGGGCAGTTTTTGTTTGTGCAGCAAACAGCGGGCCGCGCGCTCGGCAGTGTCAGCAGCTTAGTCTCGACGGTTAATAGCATGGATGAAGATTTGGCGAATTTGTTTGACTATCAGCGGTTCATGGAGCTGCCGCTCGCCAAGCAGGGTGGTAAAACAGTGCCGGCGTTACATCGCGATATACGATTCAAGGACGTGAGTTTTCGCTATCCGGGCAGCGATACGCTCGTGCTTGATCATATCAATTTGACCATTAAGCGCGGCCAGCATGTTGCGCTCGTCGGCGAAAACGGCGCGGGTAAAACGACGCTGCTGAAATTATTGGCGGGATTGTACCAGCCGGTTGGCGGCGAAGTAGCGGTTGATGGCGAGCCGCTTGCATCGGCTAATATACAAACATGGCACCGGCAGTTAGGCGTGCTCAGCCAAAATTTTACGCAGTATGATTTCGCGACAGCCGCTGAGAATGTGTGGTTCGGCGATGTGTCAAAAACGCCGAGCCAGGAACGAGTAGACGCTGCGCTACGCGAAGCCGAGGCGGAAAAATTTGTCGCCAAGCTGCCGAAAGGCGTCGACAGCTACGTGAACCAGTGGATGGAATCCGATGACGGCGTGAAAGGCGTGGATTTGTCGGGCGGACAATGGCAACGATTGGCGCTTGCCCGCAACTTTTACCGCGACAGCCCGATTGTTATTTTAGACGAGCCGACGAGCGCGATTGATGCGTTGGCGGAGGCGCGCATTTTCGATCGGTTGTTCCAGCAAAAACAGAAGACGATTATTACTGTATCGCACCGTCTGAGCACAGTTGAGAAAGCTGATATGATTTTTATGCTCGCGCACGGTAAAGTTGTCGAGTATGGCACGCACGCCGAGCTCGTCGTCCAGCACGGCGCGTACTACCATATGTTTGAATCACAGCTCCGGCATAAATAATTACAAGCAGGCGGGGCGCTTTTACTGCTGTGCCTGTGCTGTTCGGACGGTATTAAGCACTTGCATTTTACCGGCAAATACGCGATACTATTAAGTATGCTGGTACGCAATGGGGTGCCCGTTGCGATTAAAAAATAAACATCAAAACCTCCGTGCCCCGGGTGGGCGCGTAACAGCACGAAAATCGCCTCTGGAATTTGGGGCGATTTTTTGATACGATAGTAGCGATGGGGCATTAGCTCAGTTGATAGAGCGCAGCATTCGCATTGCTGAGGTCGCGAGTTTGACTCTCGCATGCTCCACCATATTCGGGTGGATTTGGGAAAATTTGCGGGAAATTAGCTCAGTTGGCTAGAGCGCAGCATTCACATTGCTGAGGTCACAGGTTCGAGCCCTGTATTTCCCACCAGGAATTAGTATATTATGCGGGGTATTAGCTCATTTGGCTAGAGCGCTTCGCTGGCAGCGAAGAGGTGAGGAGTTCGAATCTCCTATACTCCACCAAATTATACAGGCAAGCATTGTTGCTTGTTTTTATTTTTCACATTGACTATTTCGCTCACGGTTGCTATACTAACGTTAGGTCAATACGTTGTTTTCTGTTGCTCAAATTGAGTTTATCGGCGTCTGAGAACGGAAAATGTAATGCGTGAAACACACCCCTAGTTGTACCGTTGCACGATAAAAAGCGCAACTTTTTTGTTGCTAAAAATAGTAAGTAAAGGAGAAAATATGCCTCGCAACAAGCGTGAAGGACTGGTTTTTGGCGTCGCTATGGCGTTCACGATGTCATTATTTATGAATATATTTAACGCGTTTCGCCACAGCGGTATATCAGTTGAGGCGCTCGGACACGCCTTGTTGCTGCAGCCGGTGATTTTTACTATCGTGATGATTGTCGAAAATGCAGTCGTATCAAAAGCAGCGCGCAAAGTCATGAGCGGTATGGTGCAAAAAAATGACAGCGCTTCGGCAAAAGCGCTTGCCCAGACGGTGTGCATGGTGACAGGCATGTCTCTCGCGATGAGTGCGATCGGGCTGGCGCTGTCTGGCACGCCGCTCGCTGCGATGCTGGCACAATTTGCACTGGCGTGGCCGGTAAATTTCTGTGCTGCTTTTTTCTGGCAGATGTTTGCGGCAGCGCCTGTTGCCCGCAGCGCACTTCGGCTTTTTCGCCGCTATAGCCGAAATACGAATACTGCGGTCGTTGCTGAGTAGCGTGGGTGCAATGCATAGTTTTTCGCGCGGGTTATCTTGGTTAATGCAGATCGTCATGATATAATAACTGTGAGCAAGATCTGTGCCGCCGCAGACCGTTTTTTTATGAAATAAGCAGAAGCCTACGCGGTATTAAGGAACACTATGACCGATCCAAACTATATTCGAAATGTTGCAATTATTGCGCACGTTGACCATGGCAAAACGACGCTTGTTGACGGGTTGCTCAAGCAATCAAATACGTTTCGCGACAATCAGGCGGAAATGGCGCAAGCGTTGATTATGGATTCGGGCGATCAGGAGCGCGAGCGCGGTATTACTATCACCGCCAAACAGACGACGGTGTACTACGGTGATTACAAAATCAATATTATTGACACGCCGGGGCATGCGGATTTTTCCGGCGAGGTTGAGCGGACGCTTAATATGGCGGACGGCGTGTTGCTTATCGTCGACGCGCAGGAAGGACCGATGCCGCAAACGAAATTCGTTTTGAGCAAAGCGCTGGAGCTGGGCCTAAAGCCGGTAGTAGTGATCAATAAAATTGACAAGCCGGCGCGCCGCGTCGCTGAAGTTGAAGACGAACTGGCGGATTTATTTTTGGAGCTCGCGACCGACGAGTCGCAGCTAAAGTATCCAGTGTATTATGCGGCGGCGCGCGATGGCAAATCGTGGGTGCATATGCCAAGCGACCCGAGCGAGCCGGCCGATTTAACGCCGATTTTCGAGGCGATTGTTCAGCAAATTCCTGCGCCAAACGTGTCGGTGGACGGTTCGTTTCAGATGCTCGTAACGGCCCTGCAGTATGATAGCTTTTTGGGAAAGTATGCGATTGGGCGAATTAGCCGCGGTGTCGCTAAACGCGCAATGCCGATTGTGCTAATGAAAACTGACGGCACGGCGCAAAACGCTAAAATTGATAAATTATTTATTAGCCGCGGGCTCGCCAAAGAAGAAGTCGACGAGGCAGTAGCGGGCGATATTGTTTATGTCGTCGGTGCGGCTGCAGCGCATATCGGCGAGACGCTTGCCGACCGCGACAATCCTGAAGCGCTGCCGGTGATGGACGTTGAAGCGCCAACGATTAGCATGTATCTCGGGCCGAATACGAGCCCGATGAAAGGCCGCGAGGGCGAATTTACGACATCGCGGCAGATCGGTGATCGGTTGCAGCGCGAGCTAGAGACGAATGTAGCACTGCGTGTACGCGAGGACGGTATTGGATTTATCATTTCGGGTCGCGGCGAATTGCATTTAAGCGTGCTAATTGAAGCGATGCGGCGCGAGGGCTACGAGTTTGAAGTTGGGCGTCCGAAAGTTGTAACGATAAACGAAGACGGCGTCGAGAAAGAGCCGGTTGAAGAACTGTTGATTGAAATTGGTGCAGAGTTTGTCGGCGTTGTCAGCCAGGAGCTTGGCAAGCGTAAGGCGGAATTGGTTAAGCAAGAACAAACCGCGAGCGGTGCTGCGCGCATGACCTATCTCATCACGACGCGCGCGTTGATTGGATTGCGCAACACGCTATTGACCGACACGAAAGGTACGGTGATTATGTATAGCTTGCCGCATGGTTATCAGCCGGCGAGCAGCACGTTGCCGCGAACGCGCAATGGCGTGTTGATTGCTTTTGAAGCTGGTACAACGACGCCGTATGCGCTTGAAAACGCCGAAAGCCGCGGCGAATTATTTGTCGGACCGGGCGTAGAGGTGTATGCTGGCATGATTGTCGGGCTAAACAATCGTATGGACGACATGGAGATCAACGTTTGCAAAGCGAAGCACCTGACAAACATGCGTTCAAAATCAAGCGACGGCACAGTGCAGTTGACGCCGCATACAGAACTTAGTTTAGAGCAATCAATTGATTTTATTGAAGACGATGAATTGCTTGAGGTGACGCCGAAAAGTTTGCGTCTGCGTAAAAAATATCTCGACGCTAACGAACGCAAACGCCATAATAAATCGTAAATAACAATCCCCCGCGCGGTAGGGCGGGGGATTGTTATTAGCTTTAGCTATTAGCCGATGTACTGTACGGTGATTCGCTTTCGCTTCATAGTTCTCCTTTTTATTTTTTAGTGATGTTTGTGTGATTAACCACTGTGTTTATATTAGCATAAGCATGATAAAAAGTCAATAGTATTTTTTAATATTCTTGTTGTAACAGAGGCGGCTATTGTATATAATATACGCTTATGAAAAACGTAGACAATCACTCTGTGTTGCGTAAACGCTGGGCAAATGTAAACGCCTTGTATCAAATTTATCCGCGATCATTTATGGATTCAAATGGCGATGGTATTGGTGATTTGCGTGGTGTAATTGACAAGCTAGCCTATATAAAAAGCGGTGAAAAATCGCTTGGCATCGACGCGATTTGGTTTTCTCCGTTCTATCCATCACCGCAAGCTGACATGGGCTATGACGTGTCGGAATATTGCGATATTGATCCGATGTTTGGCTCGCTTGATGATTTTCGCGAACTGATCGAAAAAGCGCACGCAAGCGGCATTAAAGTCATGGCTGATTTCGTGCCGAACCATACAAGCGATCAGCACCCGTGGTTTCTGGAGTCGCAATCGTCGCGCGATAATGACAAAAGCGATTTTTATACGTGGCATGATGCGCGCGCAGATGGTTCGCCGCCAAATAATTGGCTGAGTATTTTTGGAGGCTCGGCGTGGCAGTGGAATGAATCGCGGCAGCAATATTATTTACACACGTTCTTGAAAGAGCAGCCCGATTTGAATTGGGACAATCCGGCGGTGCGCCAAGAAATGAAGCGCGTTCTGAAATTTTGGCTTGATTTAGGCGTTGATGGATTTCGCGCTGACGCAGTGCGGTGGATTAGTAAAGATCCGCACCAGCGCGATGATCCGCTCGCGGCGCATTGCCCTGATGAGCAGTCGGTGCGGTCGTTTGACGATTTGCAGCATAAATATAGCCGTTTTTGGGAAAACCTGTTTCCATATTTGCGCGAGCTGACGGATGTTGTGGCATCATATGACGATAGAATCATGATTTTCGAAGATTATCCCGATGGAAATTACGGCACGCAGGAACAATATCTCGGATTTTACGGCGTCAACCCTGACGTGTCGATGCCATTTAATTTTGAAGGTTTGGGCGCGAAATTCTCGGCGGAATCGTTTAGTACGATGGTAAATGAATTTCAGGGCATGATCAATCCTGATATTCATACGCCGGTGTATTGTTTTAGTAATCACGACCAAGCGCGAATCGCGACGCGTTATGGCGGTACAGAGCAGGCGCGGCTCGTTGCGCTGATGCAATTGACGTTGCCGGGTCTGCCGGTGGTGTACTACGGCGACGAGATCGGTATGACGAACGCGCCGATCCAATTTAATGAAATTCAAGACAAGTCAGTATTTAGCCACGGTAACGACGAGTCGGTCGGGCGCGATCCCGAGCGTACGCCTATGCAATGGACGGGTGAAAAAAATGCCGGTTTTAGCCAAGTAAAACCGTGGTTGCCTGTTGATCCTATAAGTAAAAAAGTGAATGTTGACGTTGAGCAGCACGACCCCGATTCGTTTTTTGCCTTATATCAGCGGCTGCTGAAATTACGCAGTCAGTACGATATTCTGCGCATGGGCGAATACGAGCCGATCGGTGATGCAGGCGACGACATATTTGCGTATGCCCGGTGGATCGGCAAGGAGCAGCACGCGTTTGTGGCGCTCAACTTTAGCGAAGAGATGCGCCGTGTTACGTTGCCGCACGCTGGATTTGTTTTATGCTCAACGCATCCGGTTGACTATCCGGCAATTAGCGCAAACGGCGTTGTAACGCTCCGGCCGTATGAGGGCGTTTTGGTTGAATGTAGCGAGCACCGATTGCAGCGCGACAACTAAGCGAAGAGCTGCACAATTAAAAACGTATGTGCAGCTAATTGATCAGCAGCTTGACTTGATTTTGTCGGGTAAAAACCCTTTCTCGTGTTGAAAGCCTGCTTGCCATTTGTAATCTTTGCCGTAACCGAGATCTTTCATCAACTTCGTCGGCGCGTTACGGATATGGAGCGGTACAGGCGCATCGGGAAATTGTTTCGCTAGATCTTTGGCGGCATGCATTAGGTCGGTGATTTCGCGCGATTTCGGGCTGCGCGCCAAAGCGACGGCGCAGTGGTATAAATTATAGTTTGCTTCCGGCAGCCCGACGCGTTCAACTGCTTGGAATGCTGCTGCCGCGAGCGCGAGCGCGCCGTTACCCGCTAGCCCAATGTCTTCAGAAGCGAAAATTATCATGCGCCGCGCGATAAACTTTGGATCTTCGCCGGCATCAATCATTCGGCTGAGATAATAGAGCGCCGCTTGCACATCGCTGCCGCGCAGCGACTTGATGAACGCTGAAATCATGTCGTAGTGCATGTCGCCTTTTTTGTCATAGCCAGGAATTTTCTTTTGTGCTGCCGCTTTTACGATATCGGGTGTAATTTTTTCACCAAAACCGAGTGCTAATTCAAGATTTCCGAGTGCTACGCGTGCGTCGCCGCTAGATAATTCTGCGAGATAGTCTAGCGCTTTCGGTGTGATTTGCTTTGATTTGCCAAGCGTTTTTAGCGCGCGCTTCAGAATCGCAATAATTTCATCTTTCGCAAGCGGCTGCAATACAAGCACGTGCGTACGGCTTAATAGAGCGGGAATGACCTCAAAGCTGGGGTTCTCGGTCGTGGCGCCAATCAAGGTAATCAGCCCTGACTCAACGTGCGGCAAGAACGCGTCTTGCTGCGCTTTGTTGAAGCGGTGAATTTCGTCGACAAACAAAATCGTGCGCAAACCTAAATTCCAATTTTGCCGCGCGTGCTCAATTACTTTTTCAACGTCTTTTTTACCGCTTGTGACGGCGCTGAGTTCAATAAATTCCGCGTTTACTTCGCGCGCGATAATACGCGCCAGCGTCGTTTTGCCTGTGCCTGGCGGACCCCAAAAAATCAAACTGACCGGTTCGCCCTGTGCAACGATTCGGCGCAGCAACTCGCCGTCGCCGAGCAGTTGCCCTTGTCCAATTACCTCGCCTAAGCTCTTCGGCCGCATTCGTTCTGCGAGCGGTATCCTCTCCATATTTGTATTATACCGCGATACGTGGTGTAAAAATAGAGCACTGTACCATCTATATTTGTGCTTTTGGTTGAACCGTGCGATAATTATAAGCAGTAAAAGGAGGAGTTGTATGGAAATTTTTATCGTCATATGCGTACTTGCATTTATTGCGATGTTGAGCGGTATACGGGTGGTGAATCAATACCAGCGCGGCGTAGTGCTGACGCTTGGCAAGTTTTCTGGCGTGCGCGAACCAGGGCTTCGTATCGTTTTGCCGGTCATTCAAACGATGACGCTAGTTGATATACGCTCGACGCCGATTGACGTGCCGAAGCAAGAGGTAATTACTAGAGACAATGTAACGGTTGGCGTTGATGCGGTTGTTTATTTTCGCGTCGTTAATGCGCCGAAAGCTGTGCTTGAGACGACGAATTACATCTATGCTACTAGCCAGTTTGCGCAGGCTGCTTTGCGCGATGTGACCGGTAATGTTGATATGGACGATCTGCTCGCTAAGCGCGAAGAGATTTCCCAGCAAATCAAAGAGATTGTTGATGCCGAGACGGATAAATGGGGCATTGATGTTGAAAATGTAAAAATTCAAAATATTGAATTACCGGGCGACATGAAGCGGGCGATGGCGAAGCAGGCAGAGGCCGAACGCGAACGCCGCAGTAATATTATCAATGCCGACGGTGAAAAGCAGGCTGCTAAAACCTTGGCGGAGGCTGCTGAAATCTTAGCAACAACGCCAGGCGCAATTAACCTGCGCACGCTGAACACCTTGGAGCGCATCTCGACAGAGCCGTCGCAAAAAACAATGATGCTGTTTCCGGTTGAATTGATTGATGCGCTGCGCGGAAGTCGGGAAAAGTAAAAAACTCATTGTAATAGCTTAAGCGCTTTGCCATAATATAAGGAGTATGTATTATAGCAATCGTGTTGATCTAGGGCGCATGCTTGGCGGTCGCCTCACAGACCTCAAAGGCGTAGAGCCTGTGGTTATTGCACTTAAGGAGAGTGCTCTAACTGCGTGTATCGGGCTGGCGAGTACGATTAACGGTTGGATTTTTCCTCTACTCAGTAAAACAATTGAGATTCCTGGCGACCCTCGTATAATGGGCGCTATTGGGCCAAACGGAAATTTTACCTGGAGTCCTGATCTTGAAAAGATAGAGATTGACAGTATAGAGATGGAATCTCATATGGTTATTGAAGACGCTAAGCGCCAGGCTTTTTCGGAGTTGAATCAGTTGCTTGGCAAGTATGGTGATTTTTCTAAAGAAGCGCTTAATGGCAGGGTTCTTTTGCTGACAGGCGATGTTATAAGAGATCGGATGGAGATTGCAGTTGCGCTTGAATATTTAAAATCTGTTAGATATGCGAACTTGTATGGGCTTGGGGGAAATGTTGAGTCTGACGTCGCGACTTTTTACCACATTAATACTGACGTGTCAGTTGTACTTGATGTCATGTCGCACATGTTTCCTGCCGAACATTATTTCGAAAGGCAAGAAGACTATTCTGTCGAGGAGTGTAGATTATTAGTAACAAACATTTCGCAGTATTGGACGTAAAGGAGCGTAGTAAAAATGGACAACAATAATGCTACTATTCAGCAAAATCAAGAGATTCAAAATGAAGATCTGGCTAGAGCTAGCAATGCTATAGGTTTGATATCGCAAGCCTTTTCTGAGAAAGTGGTTGGACAGGAAAGGCTGCGGGCGATATTAATCATTAGCCTTATCGCCGGGGGAAATATTTTGCTTGAGAGCGTGCCCGGTCTAGCAAAGACGACTGCAGTAAAAGCACTCGCATCCAGTATTGGCGGAACGTTCAAGCGCATTCAATGTACGCCGGACCTCCTGCCAAGTGATATTGTCGGTACTCAGATATACGATGGGTCTAGAGGTGAGTTTCGAACTGAGCTTGGTCCAATTCACGCAAATTTTGTACTGCTTGATGAGATTAATCGTTCTAGCGCAAAAACGCAAAGTGCCCTTTTGGAGGCAATGCAAGAGAAGCAGGTTAGCATTGGTGGAGTAAAATATAACCTGCCAAATCCTTTTATGGTGCTTGCGACGCAAAATCCTATTGAGCAGGAGGGTACGTATGAATTACCCGAAGCACAGCTTGATCGCTTTCTATTTAAGGAAATATTGTCGTATCCATCGTCTAAGGAAGAGGTGGCAATACTTAAGAGAATTGAGTCTGGGGTATTAGATGAGGGTCAGGATCAAGAAACTGAACCGCGAGTTTCTGCAGATGAAATTGTATATTTACAAGGGCTAGCAAAGAAAGTCTACATAGACGATGCGGTAAAAGACTATATTGTTCAAATTGTGTCCGCCACGAGGGATCCCAAATCTGTAATTGCGCCGGATCTTGCTAAATATGTGCAATATGGTGCAAGTCCACGTGCAAGCATCGCTCTCCAGCAGGCATCAAAAGTCCTCGCACTAATGAACGGTCGAGGTTATGTCATACCGGAAGACATTAAGCAGCTTGGTTTTAGTGTATTGCGACATAGAATCATCCTTAATTTTGAAGCTGTTGCCGATCAAGTCCATTCCGAAGTTATTATTAATGCGATACTCAATACAGTAACAACGCCATAGCTTTATGAGTAGTCTCTTGTCTCAAGTCAAATCAAAGATGATGATTTACTCGCACGAAAAAACGCGAGAGCTACTTAGCGGTGAGTATGGGTCGGTATTTAAGGGACGCAGTATGGATTTTGATGACTTGCGAGAATATGTCATTGGTGATGACACTAAAGATATTGATTGGAAAGCAACGGCGCGTAGCGGCAATACTCTCATCCGTCGGTATATTGCTATTCGAAAGCATAATATTCTATTGATTGTTGACACTGGTAAAAATATGGCAGCAGTGAGCGAATCAGGAGATATTAAGCGCGATGTGTCTATAATGGTTGCTGGAGCTATTAGCTCCATTGCTGTAAACCATGGTGACTTAGTTGGTATGTTGTCTGGGGATACGGAATCGAATAGCTTATTTCATTTTAAAGGCGAAAGTTCGCATATTGAGCAAATTCTGCAACATATTCAAAAAGCAACACGCTTAGATTCTCCGCGAGGAAAAATTGCTAATCAGCTAGATTATGCTGCGCGAAATTTGCGCAGGAAAATGATTACTGTTGTTATTAGTGACGATAGCCATATTGATGAGGAGTGTCAAAGGAGAATTCGTAACCTACGAGCACAGCATGAGATATTATGGGTTACGATTGGCGATGCTTCTGGACTCAAATCACATATAGATTTTTTTGATATAGACAATGATCTTCCGTTGTTGAGAGTGCCTAGGTTGGCGAAAGCTATTAGGGCGTCTTTTGAAGAAGCAAACAAAGTCACTATTGATAACCGTATGAAATTTTTCAATAGGATGGGTATCGTTGAGCAGCGGATAAATGGCGAGAGCGAAGTCATGCACAATCTTTATCGGCTACTGGAGAGGAGTCGCTATGCCAGAATACGCTGAATTAAGAGAGTGGATGGAGTTTGATATAACTGCCATGCTAGTTGGTGTATTGTTGGTTGTTGGGCTATGCATATGGTATGGATTTGTTTTTTTTGTAACCAGAAAAAAACCGCAGCGGACGCTGGCGACTCTTAAACCGAAGCCTTATGCCCCACCCGATATCACCCGCCTACAGGAAAAGTATTTGTCTATGCTTTCTGAATTGGAAGAAAAGTATTCTGATAAGAAGTTGTCAAATAAAGCAGTTCATCAGAAGTTGAGCTATCTAGTGAGGTTCTTTGCGTATGAAGTCAACGGACATAGAGTTGACACCTTAACTCTTGCTGACCTTGAGAAAAGTCGTTATGAGAATTTAACAAAAGCTGTGAGGCTATACTATCCTGCGGAATTTGCTAAATTTCAAGAAAGCGATGTCGCGACGTCAATGGCACTTGCGAGAGAGGTTATTCAAAAGTGGAACTGATTACGTGGTGGATGATGCCGCTTATGGCAATTCTTGTGGTAATAACGCTGTTTCTGGCGCGCGCTGCCCGGACGCGTCGCAATCATGCGCGAAGAGGGCTGCCGCTTGCAAATAGTTTTAGGCTGCTAGCTCTACCTGAATATAAGTTATTTTTGAAGAAATATGTTTTTCTAACGAGAACAGTTCTTGTTGTCTGTATTCTTTCGATGTTTCTCTTGGTTATAATATCCGGTAGGCCTGCGGCGGTTTCTGTTGTGCAGCCTGATGTCACTGGCCGAGATATTGTATTATGTTTGGACGTTCATTCACCTTCAGCTATTGGCATGGATGCAAGAATAACAAAAACGTATATGGAGTTAGCAAAACAGTTTAAGGATGAGAGGCTTGGTCTGATGGTGTTTGACGCATCTCCAGTAACTATCTTTCCATTGACAGATAATCGTGAGTTTATCGTTGAACAGCTTTCTCAATTTTCGAAAAAAGCTGAGAAATATTATGAATCACTAATAAAGAGGGAATGGTCAACAGATAAGACTACGTTTGAGTTTAGGGATTTAATAAGTGGAACGGAGCAAGGGGATACGGCTTATGTTGCTACTGGTGATGGTTTAGCGAGCTGCGTTAATCGGTTTGACAGGGCCGATTCCAAGCGCCTTCGGTCGGTTGTTTTTAGCGCAGAAAGCCGCGCTCGTTATATTGATCAGAATCAGATTGTTACTCTCCCTGAAGCGGCGGCTATAGCAAAAGATAAGAATATTCGTATATATGGTATGAATCCATATGATCATAATGATACGGATTCTGATGCGTTTGAATCAGCGATGCTTGCGACGAACGGTGATTATTATGCGGTAAAAGAGGGCAGCGATATCTCGGCTATAAGAGATATCGCAAATAAAATAGCCGCGCAAGAAGCGACACGATTTAAGGGGTCGCCGCGGCTGCTGCGCATAGATCAGCCGCAAATTTTTATATATATGTTCATAGCGCTTTTGGCGGTGCTTATTATATTTGCATGGAGGATGGGACTATGACACTACAGCCAATTATGCCTCTTTGGGCTATTGCGGCAGTCTTTACGCCAATAGTTGGATTGCTTGTGTATTTAATAATAATAGTTTATCGCCATGATCGTAGAAAATGGACATGGCTGAGGAGGCTTTTCTTAGTTGTTTTGACAGTTATAAGTACACTTGGCGTGTCTGTGCCTGGTAAAACGTATGCTACAGGAAACTCTTTGCTAGATGTGTATTTTTTATTTGATCAATCGTATAGCGCAAAAGCGCTTGACTATGACGGCGGCAAAGAGCGTCTTGAAGGCATGCGCCATGACGTGAAGGCTGTTGCTAACTCGTTAGTTGGCGCAGATTTTAATTTGATACTATTTGACAGTGTCGCTTCAGCTCCGTTGCCGAAGACGTCTGATATATCCGCGCTAGAAACGGTATTAAATACGACAGTGATTCGTCAAACCGAAAGTACCATTAGCGCGCCAATACAATTGACGGAGCAAATGTTGCGGCGAGACTATGAGAAAAAGCCGCATAGAGGAAGAATTGTCTTCTATTTTGGCGATGGCGAGCAGACGGCAGACAAGCCGGTTGAATCATTTGAACGGCTTAAACCATTTATCAGCGGAGGCGCCATATTAGGATACGGCACAGAGAGCGGTGGTAAAATGCATGATAAGTATTGGGGTACAAAACTCCAAATAAGAGAATTTATACCCGACAATACGGCAAAAGACTCCTTCCCGCTGCCTGATGCAATTTCAAAAATTAATGAGACTAACTTGAGGAATATTGGAAAACAGGTAGGGCTGCAGTATTTTCATCGCACAAAGCCAGATAAAATAAGTGATATAACAAAAAAAATTGAAATAACGAAAGTGATTGAACGAAGTACAGATTCTGATTATTACGATAGCCTGACATGGCTCATTGCACCATTTATGATTGTCTTGAGTGCTATTGATGTTTGGACGTTTTATACGTCAGGCGTGAATGTTAAAAAACTTCGAGAGGTAAATGATGAAGAATCGACCATTTGACCTAGCGAAGTTAGATTTTGAGAAGATTCGAAAAAGAAAGCGGAGGAAACTGCTGCGTTGGTCGGCGCCAGTTTGTGTCGCTATTATGATAACTGCTCTTTATCTTGTCTATATATCTGCACTTAAGTCAATCGCTTACCACTCGTATACTACTTCGTCTTACGATACGGCTACCTCTCTCCTTAACCATTCCGCGCTTGTTGATGCTTTAGAGAAGTATAAGATATATTTCGATCAGGGAAATGCATACTTTAAGAGGAAAGAATACAATCAGGCTGAAAATTATTTTCGGAAATCACTAGAAATCGTGCCAAAGGTGCAGGAATGCAGCGTGAGGATTAATCTTGCATTGAGCATTGAGGCTCAGGGTGACAGGGAAGTGGATCTTAAGCACTATGACATTGCGACGGAAAAATACGATGACATAAAAGCGGTTTTATACGACGGGCAAGAGAGCTGCAATGTGCAGTTAAATAGGCTTTTGTATTCGGATAAGCAAGCAAAACACGAAGACTATTCTGAAAATCAACGCGATTTTTATGCAATTTATCAGCGGATTCAGGAGAAATCAAATGATGTAAAAAGAAAGAAAAATGGAGACGAAACAGATAGCCATAAGAGCAACAGCTCTGAGGCAACGAAAAAAGAGCTAGAGAATATGCAAAGAAAAATAGATGAATTGGAAGAGAAAACTAAAAAAGCGCAAAAATACAAGAGCGATAGAGAGGAGATGGATAGGTTCTGGCACGATAAAACGGACACTCAGCGGCCGTCAAAACGATGGTGATGACATCTTGACGGTGTTTGTAGCGCTGCGCAGTGGCATGCTATTCTTTACTATCATAAGATAGTGTTTTGCTCATAATTCTGGACGAGAAGCGTTTAACAGCACAGCACACTTTTACGTACATCTATTTAACAAAAAACTAGCTCCCATAGAAAGCTAGTCGTCTGCGTCGTGTGGTGGCAATGTATGCCAAAGCTCGAACCTATTTCGAACGTAAAAACTGAGCCATGCAGGCTTGGCCCTGAGCGCCTGGCGGGCGCAAGCGCCCGCTCG
>JABCOJ020000017.1 GCA_013333675.2 Candidatus Saccharimonadota bacterium
AATGCCGTCGCAATCTGCTCGTCAATCATTTTCTTGTTCTCGCCGACCAGCACATCGGCAAGTGCATACAACAGTTCGCTATAACCGCTCGCGCGCGGATTATTCCACTCAATCCCGCCCAGGTGCGACGGCTCGTCCAGCGAAATCGACGTCACGGCAGCGTCGTGCAAAATCCGCCCATGGCTCTCAAGCGCGTGGTCTAAATCTGCCGTACTACGCACGCCAATCGCCAGCACCGCCTCAACGTTATAATCGCCTTGGCTAAAATCCAGATCCTTTTCGTTAATCGTCGTGCGGTACGGCGTAATAAAAATCTTAACCATATCATCGACGACTTTGTAGCGCAAGTGGTCGGCCTTCTCTTTATCCAGTGCAATGATAAAATCCCGCAAGCTGTCAACGGTGCCTTCAAATGTTTTTTCGGGCTGCAAAAACTCTAACGCCGGCGGCACGTGACCGCTAAACACCGCTGTCGCGTGTTTATCAAGTTTATTCAGCAGCAGCGTGATACCGAGCGCCGCGCTAAGCTCGTCGACCGTCGGATTTGTGTTGACCGTCACGAGAATATTGCTGTTTTCTTCCAGCTTTTCGACGATCTGTGTGAGCGCATCTGCCATTATGTTTCCTATTTTTATATTTTATACGGTTATTCATTTGCCACTATACCATAAGTGGTTTGCAATAGTCAAGTGGTTGCTGCCACTTTACAAACAGAGGTACTTGCGATATAATCTAACATTGATCGTAAATAGCAAGCAACAACAGAGGTAAAGGAGTCCTATGCCACTCATCAAATCAGCCATTAAACGCATGAAACAGACTGCCAAGCGCCGCGAGCGTAATCTCGCTATCAAGCGCGACGTTAAGTTGGCAACCAAAGCGTTTCTCGCTAACCCGAGCGCCGAGAGCCTGAGTAAAGCACAGAGCGAACTTGATACCGCTGTCAAAAAGGGCCTGCTGAAGAAAGGTACCGCAAGCCGGCGTAAAGCTGCGCTCGCTAAGGCTGCAAAAGCTGCCGGCGTAAAGCTAACGGCGAAAAAGACAGCGAAAGCAGCGCCCGCTGCTAAACCCGCCGCAAAGAAACCAGCGGCAAAAGCAAAGACAACAACCGCTAAACCAGCTGCAAAGAAGACGGCAGCTAAAAAAACCGCTACGAAGAAATAGTATACGTTTTATTGGCGCAACGCATGAGTCGCAGCGCCAGTCAACAACTCGCCCGAGGAACTATTCGCTTTCCTGGGGCGAGTTTCGCGTGGAAACGGTAAGCACGAATCGATCAATAATATCCCACGGCGCTGCCGCTAATGTTTTTGATTGGTAATCTAATTCTGCCGCCAACTGCGTCAACTCGCGTACGCTTGCCGCACTAAAATACGGCGCAAGCGCCTGCAGCTTCTTGGCAACAAACGGGTGGATCGCCAGATCGCTCGCGATCTGCGCGGACGAAGCGCCTTCTGCCATCATCGCTGCCGCAAGCTGCGCCCACTGTACCCACAATAACGCCATCACCTTGTACGGATCGTCAGTTGCACGCAATTCGCTAAGCGCCTTTTGCGCCGCCCGCACATCGCGCCGCGCGGCTAATTCCAATATGTCAAACACCGAGAATTCCCGCGCCGGCGGCAGTACTGCCGCAATAGCCTCATCTGTCACCGTATCAACATTTACAAGCGCTTTCACGGCGTGCGCCAGCTGCAATTGGTCGACTTCTACTATCCGCGATGTTTCATTCGATATGAGCGCCCGTGAGACCATATTAGCCGCTTGCGCCCGCGATATCTCCACGCCCTGCGCACGCGCTAAATCCCGCAGCCACGTTTCCGCTGCTGAGCGCGTACGCTCCGTCAACGGTTCGGCGGCGATGACTTCACCCGCGCGCGTAAGTGTTTTGTATGCCTTTGTGCGTTTATCAGGCTTTGCTTCAACCAGCACGAGCGTCGTATCGGCGCTAACGTCGCGCGCCCACTCGCCAAGCTTCGCCCACAGCTCCTTATGCTCCGATAATTGCCGCAGTACAACAAGCCGCGTCTCCCGGAATAAACTCGCTCCGCGTACAATATCCGCCAAACTATTCAGATCGAGCCGATCCGCGTCAATCGTCTCCGCTCGCACGCCAAGCCGTTTCGTAAGCGCTGCGATTTCTTGCCGCACGCGGTATTCATTTGTACCTAGTATCAGATAAACCACTATTTTAGTATACCGCTGCGGCGCCCCGTTCGTATAGACTGCCGGCTAGCGCTTACCATTAAGAGCGCCTCGCCGCATGCATAAACGAGGTAGCTTTTCGTCGTCTGCTTACTCCGGCGGCAACACTTGGCACGCTGGACATACATGCGTACCGCGCCCGGCAACGCGAATCTTTTGAATAGTACTGTCGGGATGGCGCTGGCAGGGCTGGCCTTCGCGGCGGAAGACATGCGCAAACTGCAAGTAGTTGCCTTTGTTTCCTTCGGCGTCAACATAATTTTTATCGGTACTGCCGCCCGTTTCAATACCAAGCGCTAAAACTTGTTTGATGCTCGTAAGCAATGTAGCGAGCTGCTCGCCGCTCAGCGCATGTACGCGCATCGCCGGATGAATACGCGCTTGCCACAGCGATTCGTCGGCGTAAATATTACCAACACCGGCAATAACCGACTGGTCGAGAATTGCAGCCTTGACCGTCGTGTTGTTGCGGCGGCGAATGCGCGAAATAAATGCCGCCGAACTACAAGAATCACCGAGCGGCTCCGGACCAACGCGGCGCATAAATGGCATATTCGGCACTTCTGCCGTCGGATACAGTTTCATCCAGCCAAACTTGCGCAGATCGTTAAAAAAGAGCCGCGAGCCGTCAGTAAAATCAATAATAACGCGCGTATGGCGATCGGGTAGCTCGTGAATCAAACTATCCGTTGGATGCCCGCCGCCCCACCGCTCCGCGCCGACAAACACCAATTGCCCCGTCATTTTCAGATGAATGACAAGCGTATAGCGCGTATCCAGCTCAATGAGCAAAACTTTTGCGCGCCGCCGTACCGCTGTGACGCGAGCGTTATGCAAAAAGTGCGCGACCGCTGTCGGATCGTTTGGGAAACTCTTCGGTGAATCGCAGTGGCGCGCCCGCGCGATCGTCTTGCCAACAATGAGCCGGTCAAGCCCGCGGCGAATTGTTTCAACTTCGGGCAGCTCAGGCATGTGCCGCCTCAAGCCACGCCTGAACCGCCGCCATCGTCTGGGCGTTTGATGTATGCAAGATTGACGCAAGCCCCGCTACCTCGGCGCCGTCGCAGTTCTCTGGCTTATCATCAACCATGATGCAATCGCCCGCCGGCATACCGAGCCGCTCCACCGCAAGCGTAAATACCGCTGGATTCGGCTTCGCTAAGCCCTCAGCAAACGATAAAATTTTTACGTCGAACATATCATCAAGCTCGCCTGGCGCAAATAGTCCGTCCAGCGTGCCGCTGCTCACGTTGCTCAAAAGTGCGAGCGGTATGCCATCGGCATGCAATTGCTTTACATACGTAATAAGCGGTTCGTTGCGTACGCGCGCTTGCTTAAGCGTTGCTCTCACCTCGTCAATCGTCCAGCCAAGCACTGCTGCTACACCCCGTACATACTCCGCACTCGAAATATATCCGTAGTCTGCCTGCGTGTTCAGATCGCGCAACTCCTTCACGCGCTCCGGCTGGCATTTCGCCGCCAACACCTCAAAACTACTACCGCACAATACTCCAAAACAATCGAAAATAACGCCGCGCATGCCCGCCTTTCTTTTAGTAAATGTTGTTAAAGCTCGACTTAAATTCAGGAATTTGGTTCACAAAAAGCGCATGGATTTTCAAGGGATCGGTGCCAAGCGTACCCGGCGAATCCTTGCAGGTTGAGCCCCACACCGTGTGGTCGGCGGTTGCGCCGTTGACTGTTTCAAATTTATACACGATACCGTTCGTAGCGCACACGCCGCGGATATCTGAATCGTCTTCTTTGCCGCGCACTACGCCAATGTTTGCCTTATCAAGCGCATACGTAAATTGTTCATACGCCGTCGCGTTGTTGTCGTAGGTTTTTTGGCTCTCAACCTTGTCAAGATAGCCGTTATAAACCGTGTAGGTTCGGGCGGTCGGCGTAATAACAATTTGATAGCTTTTGAACTTCTCATCGGCGACAATCGGCCCGCGTACTGTCCAGCGCACGCTGCGCGTTGCGTCTTGGCTAACCGCTGCCATTTGCAGTGTTTGTTTTTGCGCTTGCTCAGACTGCTGGTTATCATTTGGCGTACCGCCTTGCAGCATGGAGCGCACGAGCGTCACGGCGACAGCAATCACAATCACGACCACAACGATCGTGATAAACACAGGTAAAATTCTCGGCCGCGATCCTCGATACATATCAATATATTTACATTCTTAGGGCAAAAAGTCAATCAGATTGTATGCTGCCAGCTTATCGGCATATACGGCTCACTTCCGGTTTAGCGTAAACAGCGCTCAGTGCCGCGTCGATATTCTTATAGTCATCGATACGCGACATGACGGCATCAAGCGGCAGATATAAGCTGCCGCTCGAATCGGTAACAACAAACCCGCGCTCATCTTTTAGCGATATAATTTCATATGTCGTACCGCCTTCACAGTTTAGCGTTTCGATTGACGCGACATCATTCGGCCCCAATGGCGGCGGCAAAAGGGTATTTGTCTGCTTGCTTAGGACAGCGTCCGCCCCGATAAGAACCGATCCGTCATCACTCTCCCGAGTACGGGTAATACTCCAACCGGAGCCGTCTGGCTCATCTTTCCTGCTTCCATCGTTTCGCACTTCAACAATACTGCTGCTATCTTTTGCTACGAACCGACCAAATGAGAAGCCAAGCGATTCACCCGTTGTTTCATGATCAGCGGTATACGCGTTAAAAGCTTCAATATGACGATTAAGCGTGCCTCTTTGACGTAATATATACGCACAGTCAAGCGTTAAATTATCCTGTTGCTTGCGTGACAACAGTTCTGTTGATGACATTGTTTCGGCATATGCATCATCGCCCTCCTCTAATATACTATCGTTGCTGAATAGGTTCTCAAGTGAGCTATACATACCGACGCCTCTTTTGCCTTATGTTAAAATGACACCTACATCATACGCTTTTTCTGGCAAAAAGTCCATAGTTTTATAGTTTTGCGGGTATTATCGTGCAAATGTCACACATCGCCCCAATGCGCGCCGATTTTCACATCAACCCGCAAGCGAACGCCAAGTTCGGGGTAGACCTGCTCCATCGCGTCGACCAGAAGCGCCGCAACTGCCTTCGCCTCAGTGCGCGGGCACTCAACCAAGATACTATCGTGAATTTGCAGGATTTGCCGCGCCTCGGGGTAATCGCGGTCAAGCAACTGTTGTATTTTTATCATCGCAAGTTTCATAAGATCAGCTTCCGTGCCCTGAATCGGCATATTCGCGGCAGCGCGCTCTGCGGCGTTGCGCACAGCAAAATTGCTCGACTTCACGTCGGGCGTCCAGCGGCGGCGCCCAAACAGTGTCTCAACAAAACCGTCGTCGTGCGCCTTTCGAATCGTATCCGCCATATACGCTTTCAGACTTGGATGCATACGGTAATATTCATCAATAAAATGCTGCGCTTCAGCGTAATTTATATGCGCCGCGGCTGCTAGCCCATGCTGGCTCATGCCGTACAACACGCCAAAATTCACTACTTTGGCGCGCCGGCGCTGCGCGGGCGTCACGTCGTCAAGCGGAACGCCGTACACTTCGGCGGCAGTTTTAGCGTGAATATCGGTGTCGCTATTGAAATCGTCAATCATGCCCTGCTCGCCCGCCATCACCGCCGCAAGACGCAGCTCAAACTGCGAATAATCGGCGTTTACGAACATATTTCCATCTGCCGGCACAAATGCATCGCGAATATGCCGCCCAAGCGCTGTACGGATCGGAATATTCTGCAGGTTCGGATCGGTGCTGCTCAGCCGCCCCGTCGCCACAACATCTTGATTAAATGTCGTATGCACGTAGCCGCGCTCGTCGGCTTGCTGCGGCAACGTCGCGACATACGTATTTTGTAGCTTCGTTAGCTCGCGGTAGCGCTCAACCAGCTCAATAATTGGATGCTGCCCGCGCAATTTATCCAATTCTTTTTGTCCGGTGCTATATCCCGTGCGTCCTTTTTTGATTCCAGCGGTCGGCAATTGGAGCTTAGTAAATAACGCTTCAGACAGCTGCATCGGGCTGGAAACGTTGAATTCGTAGCCGACCATATCGTACACCTGCGCCTGCACGTCCGCAATTTCGCGAGTTAATTTTGTGTTCATCGCATCAAGCACGCCCGCGTTCAAGCGAATCCCCTGATGCTCCATGCGCGCCAAGATTGCAATCAGTGGAAAATCCATATCGTGTGCCACGCGCGACAAGTCGGGCAGCGCTTCAAATGCTTGCCGCTGTTCATCATACAACGCCCAAATCGCGCGAACGGCATTTTTGGGACTATCAATTGACTCCAGCCCAACTAAATCCTCCAACCGACGTGATTTTCGCAACGGATTAAGGAGAAACGAGCCCTGTGCCGTATCATGTTGTACTTCTGGCAACGTTGTGATTCCGTCGGCAAGCAACTGCTTCAAAAACTTTTTTACATCATGTCCGACTATTGGTACGCGAGTAAGGATTTTCGCCGCATCGGCGCGAGGGAGGCGCGCAGCTTTAGTACGCTCGTGGCTAAGCCACACGTTATCGCCATCAGCCCAAACTACTAATTCCGGCGCCATCATCAAAACCGCCTGCGCTGTGCCTGGTTCGATTTCTTCAATATCATTCGTGTCGATTACTGCTGCCGGTGCGTCGTCTTTCATTGCGTCCGGCAATTTGCGCAGCAGGCTGCGAAACTCCAACTTCACCAGCATTGCCTTCAGTTTCGCCGTGTCGAGCCGCGCGATATCCATCGCCGGCAGATCCAGCGCCACCGGCGCATCAAACATCAGCGCTGCAAGCCGTTTACTCATATATGCCGAGTCTTTGTCTGCAATCAACTTTTTGCGCACACTTTCCTTCACGTCATCAAGATGCTCGTAAATGCCGTCAAGCGTATCAAATTGCTGCAACAGCTGCGTCGCTGTCTTTTCGCCGATGCCTGCGACACCAGGAATATTGTCGCTTGAGTCGCCTTTCAAACTCTTCAAATCAAGGAATTGATCAATTCGAATCTTGTAGCGCGCTTCAAATTCCGCCACGTCGAATTTATCAATGTTTGACACACCCTTTTTTAATGCATACAAAAACGTATTATTGTCCAAAATTTGCAGCGCATCTAAGTCGCTTGTAATTAAATAGGTCTCAATATTGCCGCGCGCCTCTGCCTGGCGATCAAGCGTTGCCATAATATCATCCGCTTCGTAGTCATCAAATTCGTAAAGTGGCCAGCCAAACGCATCAAGCAGCTCGTGCAAAATCGGAATTTGCGCGTAAAAATCTGGTGGCGCCGGCTTACGCCCGGCTTTGTACTCAGGGTAGATTTCGAGACGCTTACGAATATTTGTTTTCGGTTTATCCCATGCCACGCATACGTAATCGGGCTGGATTTGCCGAATCAGCTCAAGGCTCAGCGCCGCAAATCCGTACACGCCGCCCGTCGGCGTACCGTCCGCCGTCGACAGATTCGGCATCGCATAGTAACCGCGATAAAATACGCTTTTGCCGTCAATGATTACGAAGCGTTTCGCCATAACTCTTATTATATCTGATATGATAAAGTTATGAGTGAAATTCCCGCAAACATCAAAATTATCGCGTTCGTTGGGCTAACGGGCAGCGGTAAATCCGAAGCTGCAAGCTACGTTATCAACAAAGGTTACCCGCGCGTGTACTTCGGCGGCGTTATCTTAAGCGCTATGAAAGAAGCCGGTATAGACTGGAGCGAAGCTAACGAGCGCGCTTTCCGTGAGGACATTCGCGCGCGCGAAGGCAAAGACTTCGTCGTGAAGCGCATTATTCGCGAAATTCACAATCTCATTAACGCCGGGCAGCGGCACATCGTTGCTGACGGATTGTACACGTGGACAGAATATAAAGCCTTAAAACGCGAATTTTCCAGCGCCCTCACCGTTGTGGCAATCGTTGCGCCAAAGCGTCTGCGCCACCATCGTCTAACAACACGCTCCGTCCGTCCGCTTACTGTTGAAGAAGCAAGTTCGCGCGACTGGGCAGAGATCGAAAATCTTGAGAAGGGCGGCCCAATCGCTATCGCTGATTACTATGTTCATAACGACAGCACGATTGATAGTTTACACCAGCAGCTTGACAAAATTTGCGCCATTATCCATTTTTAACCGCTAGTACGCTATAATTAAGTATAATACGATATGAAGGAGAATCATTATGAGTAACGAAACACAACAAAACGCGCAGCAAACCCCGCCGCAACCAGCTTCGCCCGTGCCGCCGCAGCCAGCTTACGTTCCGCCGGCAGGACAACCCTACCAGCAGTATCAAATGTCCGGCACCGGTCAGCCGTATCAACAACCCTATGCGCAGCCAGGATACGCATACGAAAATCCAGGGCAGAACCTCGGTATCATCGGTATCGTTCTTAACGTGCTTGGTATCGGGATCGGCGGGCTCATTCTCGGCATTTTATCGCGCAATAAATCACGCGAAGCCGGTATGCCTACCACGATTGGCACGGTGAGTTTGGTTTGGGGAATTATTGAGGTTGTGATTGGTTTTATTGCAGGGATTATCTTTATTATTGCTTTTATTATCGCGCTTAGCGATCCGTCGATTGCGCCTGCTAATACGTCGTCTACGTTGTACTAGTAGATTGCTTAGATTAGATGACAGCCGAATGCAAAAAAAACGGGGCGCTCCCGCTAAAGGGCGCTCCGAATTGTTAAATGGCAGCGGGCGCAACGCTCCTAGCGCAAATATTCAAATAATTTTTTTGCATCTTTGTGCTTGCGCAGTTTAGCAAGAGCTTTTGCTTCAATTTGGCGAATGCGCTCGCGCGTCACCGCAAACTCTTGTCCGACTTCTTCTAGCGTGTGGCTTTTGCCATTATCGAGCCCAAAACGCATACGGATGATTTTTTGTTCGCGGTCGCTCAGCGTACCAAGCAAGTCTTGCACTTGCTCTTTTAATAGCTCGTTTGACGCTGCTTCTTCCGGACTAATCGTGTCTTCGTCTTCAATGAAGTCGCCCAGCACCGACTCGCCGTCTTCTTCGCCGTCGCGCCCAACGCCCGCATCAAGGCTGGAAATATCCTGCTTAATCTTCATGACATATTCGACTTTATCCGGCTCCATATCAAGCTCTTTGGCGAGTTCCTCGATCGTTGGCTCGCGGTTCAGATCTTGCGTCATACGGCGCTGCGTGCGCAACAGCTTATTTATCGTTTCAACCATGTGGACGGGGATACGAATCGTACGCGCTTG
Source organism: Candidatus Saccharimonadota bacterium (assembly GCA_013333675.2). Classification (GTDB taxonomy): domain Bacteria; phylum Patescibacteriota; class Saccharimonadia; order Saccharimonadales; family Saccharimonadaceae; genus Saccharimonas. The sequence goes on from JABCOJ020000017.1 coordinate 9,417, forward strand.
GTCGGCAATGGCGCGCGTAATCGCTTGGCGGATCCACCAGGTAGCGTAGGTGCTAAATTTGAATCCTTTATCCGGATCAAATTTCTCGACAGCGCGCAATAATCCCGTGTGTCCTTCCTGAATCAAATCAAGAAAATCAAGTCCGCGGCCGCTGTAGCGCTTTGCGATTGACACAACAAGGCGCATATTTGCTTCCGCCATTTTATCCTTCGCTTTTTTGTCGCCATCTTTCACGCGCTGGGCGAGCGCTAGTTCTTCTTCGGCGCTGAGCAGCGGAATTTTACCAATTTCGCGCAAGTGCAGGCGCACCGAATCATCTGAGATGTCATCAAAATACTGGTGCGCGTTCAAAACATCTTCCGGCGTATCTTCGTCCATTAATTCATCAGCAGCCGGCCCGTCAAAATCCTGGTTTGAAAAATCATCCGCCGGTGCTGCGGGAATTGTTTTTTTTACTTGCGCTTGATTGTCATCGTTTGCCACGTGCTCTCTCCTTGATTATATTGTTGAGCGCAGTTCGCAAACGCTCCGCTGCCGGTTCATCGCCGGCTGCTTCGGCATCTCGCAACTGCGCGAGTAAGCTGTCCTGTGTTTGTTTCGCCTGTTCATGTTCTATCTGCTGCAGCAACTGCCTCATCGCAAGCTGGCGATCCTCGCCGCTCCAGGCTGCATACCGCTCTTCGGCGCGTAATAGTACTATTTTTACATAGATGTCATATTCTTGCAACTCCTTCGGCACTGCCTGAATAATCTCGTCATGCGACTGCAAGTATAGAGCAAGCGTACGCCGAGACGCCTCATGCCAATGTGCGGCGTTAATGCGGCGCAGCATGCCGCGGCAACGTAGATCGCAGCACGCCAATGCAAGCGCATTATCCTCTTTAATATATGCATCATCGTCCACCGCTTGCGCCGACTGCGCAACTGGCTTAAGCGGCTTCTCGCGCGTCTTGCCGCCTGCGAATTTTGCGCGCACCGTCTCAACGCTCGTTTGCGCTAACTCCGCCGTCCGCGTTAGATAGTATTCTTGCTCCACCGGATCGCTCAAGAGGCGAATCACACCGAGTGCTGCCGTGGTAAAATTACGTTTGCCTGCCGCCGTGTCTAAATCCAACCGCGCCGCATACTGCCGCAGTATCCAGTCGACCGCTGGTTCTGCTGTATCGATCGCCCGCTGCCACAAGCTTACGTCTGTCTGAATTAGCTCGTCAGGGTCTTTATACTGCTCCGGCAAACTAATAATCGTCAGCTCGACGCCCGCCTGCGACGCCAGCGTAATTGCGCGCTCTGTTGCCGCTACGCCTGCTTTGTCGCCATCGTACGCCAACCGCACGTCGCCCGTTAGCCGCTTCACGGCGCGAATGTGCTGCTCGGTCATTGCCGTACCAGCGGTTGCGACGACATTTTTAACACCTACTTGATGGCTGCTCACGACATCAAGATTCCCCTCAACCATCACGATGAATCCCGCTTGGCGAATCGCCTGTTTCGCCTGGCTGAGCGCAAAAATATGCCGCCCTTTATCGTAGAGTAGCGTCTGCGGCGTATTCAAATATTTCGGCGCATTCGGTACATCGCCGATAATTCGCCCGGTAAAGCCAATCACCTGCCCGCTTGAGTCCATCAGCGGCACCATCATCCGGCCGCGGAACATATCGCCGCCGAAACGATTGAGCAGCCCGGCATCATTAAGCTCGCGCCGCGAAAACCCTTTCTTTGCCAGGGCGCGCACCAGCGCTTCGCCGCTATCGGGTGCGTAGCCGATTTGAAAATCTGCCACGACCTTCTTAGATAGGTTGCGCACGCGAAATACGTATTCCATCGCGTGCTGATTATATAGCAAACACTGCTGGTAAAACCGCGCTGCCAATTGATTTGCCATAAGCAAACGCTTCTTGCGCATTGCGCGCTCTTTAGTATGCGCTGGTTCATAATCGCTCAGCTCAACGCCTGCTTTTTTCGCTAAAAACTCCAGCGCTTGGCGGAAGTCCATACCCTCGGCTTCCATCACAAATGCAAACACATCGCCGCCCTTATTGCTGCTAAAATCGTGCCAAATATTTTTATCGGGGCTCACGAAAAAACTTGGCGTCTTTTCACTTGTAAATGGACTTAATCCCTTGAAACTACGCCCTGCCCGCTTCAGCTGTACATACTCGCCGATTACATCTTCAATATTCAGCCGCGCGCGCACCTCCTCTTTGGCATCCATAAAATTTATTATATCACCCTTTACCTCTGTTATCGATTATGGTTAAATGGAGTCATATGAATCCGCAAGATCCCTATCGTTCACTACAAAACCCTCAACAGCCGCAGGGGTCTTCATCGCTGCCGCCGCTCAATCCAGCGCCGAGTCAAAACTCAAATCAGAACCTATACGCCGCGCCGAGTAGCTCAGCACCACAGCCAATACCAGAACTGACGCCCAGGTCTCGAGGCTACCCGCAGCTGCAAGCGCTTCAGCCGCGGCCGCAGCCAGCACAGCAAATACCGCAACCAGCACAAACTTCATACCGTCCGCAGCCATTGCAAACACCGTATCAATCGCAGCCAGCGCAAAACCTAAGCCCAAATCCGAATCCAAGCTTAAGCTCAAACCCAGCGCCATTTTCTAATCCAGCACTGAATAATTTCAACTCTCCAGCAGCGACGCCCGACGATTACACGACTGTCGACTATCTCAACCGGATCGCCCCGCTTGAGGAGCGTACCGTCAACCGGTTTGCTGTTTTTGGGCTGATTGGCGCTGTACTTACAGCGGTTGTCGTCATATTTATCGTTATCACAAGCAGCCAAGGCCCAAATTCCAATGAGATGCTTCTGCCTATATCGCAGCGCGTTGATACGCTTGGAACTGTCGCGAAAGCCGAAACTACAAAACTTGTGCAAATAGAGATTGCTGAAGCAAATGCTTCATTATCGTCCACGCTAACATCTATGAAAGCTCAGCTTGAGACTATTATGAAAAGTAAAAAAATAAAAACGGCGAATAGTGCTTCAGAGAAAAAATATCTAGAATCGATTGAGAAAAAGCTCAACGACGCCCATCAAAAAGGAATTTTAGACCGCACGTACACGACACAGATGACTTATGAACTATCATTGCTTAAAACGCAAATAAATAAACTGAAGCGTGCTACAAAAAATAAAGACATCACTGAATTCTGCGATACGTCTATAAAAAATATTAATACTATCCTTGCCGCATACGATAAATTTAGCGCATCAAAACAATAGCTACCCAGCGACTAACCGATAGCTTAACCGCGCCAAATCTTTAATCTCGTCGTCGCTCAATTGTCCGCTGCAAATTATCGTGATCCAGTGTTTTTTGTTCAGGTGGTATCCTGGTTGCACCGTTTCGTATTTCTGTTGTAAATGCAACGACAACTGCGGATCGCATTTCAGACTCACGCGCAGCGGTTGAGAATCCTCGGCAATGAGTGCAAACATCTTTTCGCGCTGCCCTGGTGTATCATTATGTCCAACCTTATACACTGCCGGCGATTCACCAAACGGATAATCAAGCCATGCGCCTGGCAGGCTTAACAAAAACGTCTCTAAGTCTTTATGTGTCATAGCCATTTTTTCCATACGAAATACCACACCATCAGGAGCGGCATGACAACAATCAGTACCATGATAATTACAAACGCTGTATCATCATGAAACGGCAGCTGCGAAAAATTCATGCCGCCAAGCCCAGTCAAAAACGAAATCGGCATAAAAATCGTTGTCACCAGCGTTAAGCGCTTCATAACGTCGTTCATGCGGTTTGATACCACTGATAAATACATATCAAGCGCGCTCGTTAGCAAATCGCGCATCGTATCGATCAGCTCGTGCGTGCGCCAAGCATAGTCGTAGCTATCGCGCGCGTACAGTTCGTAGCGCTCCTCAAACAGCTCATAACGCCCGCTGCTCAAACCGTTGAGCGTATTCATCAGTGACAATACTACTTTACGCAAATCTGCCAGCTGCCGCTTGTACATAAATAGCTGCTGCACCTGCTTGCGCTGCGGCGTGCGAATCATTGTATCTTCCAGCTGGTCGGTCACATCATCAATTTTGTTTAGAATCGGCGTGAATTGCTCCACGGTGTACTGCAAGATGATTGACGCAATCAGCGACGGCGTCAACGACTCGCGGTGGCGCGTCTGCACCCGCTCAGCGATCTCCGCATCAAGCGCGCCCGCGTGAATTGTCACAATTTGCGACTTGCCAAGCAATAGCGTCAAATTGCGCAGCGCCACATCGCGCCGCTTCACTTCCGGCAACTCCAATTGAATCAACAGCCAATCGTCGCCCTCAATCGCCTGAGATAACTGCCGATCCTGCACTAGCACGCGCGCTTGCAAGTCTGGCAGCTCCAGCTCTTTGGCTAGCTTGCGCCGATCGCTCGGCTCAGTCGTTTCTATATCGCGCCATATATCGCTAAGTGCTGTTGCTTCCATCGCCTACATATTCACTTTCTTTAGGTAATATTGCAGTTCCTGAATGCTGCCGCGAATATCGTCAAGCGCTCGATGCTCCTCCGGCTTTGCAAACTTTTTCCCAAATTTTCCTTCAAACACCACTTTCCATGCGCTTACGTCAAGCATTCGATAGTGCAGCCGCCTGGACAGTGCCGGCCACCATTGGTCAATAAACCGCCGATCCTGGTGGATTGAGTTACCGCCGAGTAAAATTTTCGGTTCATCCGCAAAGTATTCATCACAAAATGCCAGCAAGTCCTGCTCGACCGCTGCGAGCGCTTTGCCGCTGTCATTTTGCGCCTCAAGTCCGCGCCGCGCCTTAGGGTTCGCATCCCAGAACGCCGCATTGCGGTCAAGCAATCGCTTTAATTTTGTCGGTTCATGCCACACAACGCCCTCAAACGTTGCAATCTCACGAAAATCCCAATCGGTCGCAATCGCCGCCACCTCCAAAATCTCATCGTGTACCGGATCAAGCCCCGTCATCTCCAAATCAACCCACAGAATCCGCTGCGGCTTAAACGCGTGTTTCATGATTGTATTATATCATTTTATCTACGCATGCCGGGATGCATAATCGCCAATTCTGTGAGTTAATCGCGCCGTCCGACGGCCTCTATCAAGCGAGTAGCGTGCACCGTCCGACATATCGAAATCGTCAACTGTCTGTAACAGCCCTTCGTATAGTTCTTCAACGGTAACATCCTCTGAGCTGCTGTTGTATGGATGCAGGTCAAATGTACGTAGGTTTTGCAAGTATCGCTCCGCCACGTCATACCCATTTTCGAGCGCCTTATCAAGCTGAAGCAGCTGCATGAAATAATCACACGCGGGATCGCGGTAAAAATTGCGCAAATCTTTCAGATCAATACCACAAATCCTCGCATCAGATAGACCGTCAACTTCCATCTGCGATAATAATCGCAGCGCCTTAAGTGCTAATTTAGAGCTTAATTGGTATCCCCTATCCTCGTTAAATTCATACAGTGTCGGGCGAATGATATTATTTGCCGTATCGTATACTGCCTGTTCGGTAGTATAGAGATTCCACTGATCCGCGCCTTCTCTGCAAACGAGCAGCTGATTCATTGTAAAATCCTGCCGGTTCATGTACTGCTCCGGCGTCTCTGCAACACTAACGCCATGACCATGCGAGTAATCATCTGGAGATAATCTTTCTGCTAATAATTCAAGAGTATCGTACGCACCATGCGAGGAGTCGCTGTCAGCTGCTTGTAAAACTTGTATAAAGTCAACGTCGCGCGGACGGCGTGTTCTGCATCCATCATACAACGCTGCCAGCAGCACGTTGCGCCCCGCTCCCCCTCGGAAGCCACCAGAGACAGGAATATCATCAAGATTGACTCCCAGGTTAGCACGCTCAAGTGTCTCCTCGTTGAGAGTAATCTGGCATAAACCTTCGTGCGAGCAATCTGCTTGTTCAATAAGCATTTTATCTGCGGATTGACGTAGCCAATATGGCATTGCGTCTTTTGGGCTTGGAATGTGATTGAGCGTAAGAGGCATAGCTTATATGATAACACTAAATGGCATATATGTCAAATAATAAGCCTCGTCTTGGATAAATTAAGGTTCAGTAAACTAAAACGGACCATCTCTTCTCGAATTAGCTGTTGTACGTATGTGCCTTAACTGCTTATGTTTATCAACCATACTTTATCAGCAAACACAAGTACTCAAGGAATATTACCCGCTTTTGAGAAACCAGAGCGGGGAAACTGGGTGAATCATGCCAGCGGCGTAATGCTTATAAGTAGCGAGCTATTTCACATTCGTTCAGCGGCTTTAGCCTAGATACAGGCAGATAGGCTTTGGCAAATACCAAAATCCATCATGTCCGGGTTTACTGCCCGTTCAGTGTGGTACCGAGGCATCAGAGCCGCGCGAACGCGCGGCAGCCGACGATCCGACCCTGGTCGTCGCGGACAGCCCCGCTCGTAGTGAGCAGGTCATCCGTCGTACGACCTTGGGCGCGCGCCGCCTCCACCGTGATGCGACTCACGATGAAAACAACACCCTCGGTAGGCTCGGGCAGTCCTGAGACTTCGCCGAACTCGGTCTTAACGACCGGGATCGACTCGATCTCGCCTACCAGCACATTGTGCTGGCTAGCCCGCGCCACCCCGCTACTGGGGAAAGTCGCGATGACGTTATCGTCGTCATCGAGGACCTTCACCTCGTGCGGGGTGAGATTCACGATCTCCATTTCCCTCCCTTCAAGGGTGAGCGCGCATAACCCCGCAAAGTACTTTCAGAAGCCCCGAAAGCTATTCTTTGCGGTGCGCGAGATCGCTTTTCCTGATAAGACTAGTCTTGATCAGGTTGCCGGCCTCTAGAATCGCCAGCAATCCAACCAAACGCTATATTTATTAATAATTGCTGTTCCAGCGTATGTTCGCTATCCCGCAATAGCAATAATTATACGCAACCCATGTTTTGCCTATTACGATTTACCTCGCATATAGCCGTCATATTATACTGCGGAACACATCGTTTGTCAATAGTATCATATTTTTTCGCGTTCATAGTAAAACCAATAATTGCTAAGAAATTAAGAAATAATGATAACTAGCTAATTTAAGCTATGAATTGAGCGCGCAAATAAAGACCCTGGCGGAGAGACAGGGATTCGAACCCTGGGTACGATTGCTCGCACACACGCGTTCCAGGCGTGCACCTTCAACCGCTCGGTCACCTCTCCGCGTATTTTTAGTATAACGCATTACGCTATGGATCGCCCGTTCTCCGCGTAAAGTTGTATTTTATACATTATTTAACGGTTGCCTTATCTTGCATGACGCTTTTATAATAAAGGAGATGATTGCGAAAACTAGCACAGCGCCCGTCATTCAATTGAAAGGGCTCACTAAGCGTTACGGTATCGGCGACACGGCGCGCGATGTTCTCGACTCGGTGAACCTGAAAATTGAGCAGGGCGAATTTATCGCCGTTATGGGTCCATCTGGGTGCGGCAAGACGACATTACTTAATGTTATCGGCTTACTCGACAGGCCTGATAGCGGTGAATATTCTTTGAACGGCACATCGGCGGCGCGGTTGTCGGGCGCGCAGCGGGCGCGGGCGCGAGCAACGCAAATCGGTATCGTCTTTCAAAGTTTTAATTTAATAAACCGCCTGACGGTACTCGAAAACGTTGCGCTTCCTCTCACCTATCAAGGCGTTTCCCGCGTAAAACGATTGGAGCGCGCTAGTGAAATTTTGAAGACGTTTCATCTGCAAGAACGCGAGTACTACATGCCGTGGCAATTGTCTGGCGGACAAATGCAGCGCGTTGCGATCGCGCGGGCACTCGTCAGCAAACCGAGCATTATCCTCGCAGACGAACCGACAGGCAACCTAGACAGCCGTTCCAGCCACGTCATCATGGAAGAATTGGCGCAGCTTCACAAGCAAGGCAACACAATTATCATGGTGACGCACAATCCGAATCTCACGAGTTACGCTAGCCGCGTTATCAATATGCTTGATGGTAAAATCGCGAGCGACACCAAAATACGTATCGCGAGCGGCAATGAAAGCGAGAAACCGGTAAAAGTCTCGCTCAACGCGCGCCGCGCCGCCAAAGAAGAAAAGAGCGAAGCGCGCTCCGCAAAAAAGAAGCCGGCGAAAGAGGCAAAAAACGACGATCAGCCTGCTGCAAACGACCCTGAGCCATCTGAGCCAGACGGCGCCGAAGCATCATCTTCCGGTCAACCATCAGACCAAACCGAACGAAAGAAGGCAGAATCATGAGTTTACTTTCCGAACATATCAGCGGCGCGTACCGCACTTTACGCCGAACGCGGGCGCGCACCGTTTTAACGACGCTTGGTATCGCGATCGGCGTCGCAAGCGTGACGTGTATTTTGGCGATCAGCGACGGCGTCACGCGCATGTTTGATAAGCAAATATCGCATTACAACGGCCGCCTCGTCGTGGTGCGCCCGGGTATGCAATCGCGCGATCCGAATATGCTTTTGAGCGCTATGTCTCAGCAGATGTTTGGCGCAAGCACCCTAACCGACGCCGACGTTGACGCAGTGGCAAAAACGCAGCACGTGCAGTCCGTTGCGCCGCTAATGACGCTGAACGCAACAATTACAGCGAAAGGACAAACGGCAAAAAATAACGTTGTGCTTGCAACAACGCCTGGATTTGCAAAAATAGCTGATGCCGATATTACCGCTGGACAGTTTTTAGGCGAAGAAACGAAAGATACAACAGCGGTAATAGGCGACCAGTTGTCGATTAAACTATTCAATACCGACAGCTCTGTCGGGCAGGTCTTTACTATGCATGGGCAGCGTTTTACGGTGATTGGCGTGATGAAACAAAAAACAAGCGCGGTCAATTACAACAACATTGACTATAGTAATGCAGTAATTGTTTCATACGATCAGGGTAAACAGCTGCTAAAAGGCAGCACGCAAATCCAGCAAATTGACGTATTAGTCGACGATGCGAAGTCGAGCAATAATGTTGTAACAGAGCTAAAAGATAAGTTAAGCAAGTTGCATCTAGGCGAAGAAGACTTTTCGGTACTCACCGGACCGGAAATTGGCCGCCCGACGAATCAGCTCTTTACGGCGTTAATTGCAACGATGGCGGCGATTGCTGCAATCTCGCTTGTCGTTGGCGGCATTGGCATTATGAATATTATGCTCGTTGGCGTGGCTGAGCGTACGCGCGAAATCGGCATCCGCAAAGCGGTCGGCGCGAGCCATCGTAATATCATCGGGCAATTCATGGTGGAATCGCTGATGATTAGCATTCTTGGCGGTGCTATTGGCTATGTTGGCGGTTATATTCTCGCATTTATCGCTAGTACATTACTATATTTCTCGCCGGCATTCACATTGCAGACAGCGCTGATGGCGGTGCTGATGACAATCGGCGTCGGTGTCGTGTTTGGTACATATCCAGCAGTTAAGGCGGCGCGCAAGGATACAATTGAGTCGCTGCGGCAATATCATTAGAGCAGCTACTTCATTATATTTCAAACAACAGGAGCGGTCGTAATTGCCGTTCCTGTTTTGCTGTTTAATAGCTGCTAGACTCTACGCGCAACTTTCGCGGCAAATCTTCAGTTATTTCTACTCTGCTAGTGCTTTTTTGAATTTCTCAATCAAATCAACGCGCGTCGGGTCGACATTATTCAAGATTCCAACGTAAATACTAACAAAATCGGCAAGGACACTCCCCCATAGCATCTGCTCAAGAATAGTCTCGCCTTGCAGCGGCACGACGGTAGACTTGGGGCGTTTGCCTGATAGCATTTTATCGCTTAGTGCAAACCGCTTGAGAATCCGCGGATTTTCTAAATTGCTAATCAAGTCAAATACCGCAAACGGTTTTTCGACCGGGTGGCTTGTCCAGCCGATAAATTCATTGTGGCTAAACTCCGGAAAATAATTCCAAAATGCCACGTTTTTTGCATTTTCGTTCCAGCTAATTTTCCACTTATAGGCAACTGGCGCCATCAAGCTGCCCGCATAGAATACTGGCGTTTTACCGACGGCGATAAGGGCTAGCTGCTTAGCATAATTGCGTTTGGTCGGGATGTCTTTGCACCAGAGAGCGCTTTCGCGCGCAATCCACGGCTCGGCATCGTCAAGTTGCTTGAGCCACGAGCTTGATAACAGATTAAAATTGTGCAGTAACGTAAATAATCCGCGTAAATTATACAACATGCCCATACGCGGCTGCGTATCGTTCGGAATGTGCGCAAACGCGATCTGGTGCTGCTCGGCGATGCGCACGACTTCCCCGCCCGTCGCGATAACGGCGATTTGACAGCCGCGCTTGATTGCTTGGCGCAGGCACGACACGGTTTCTTCAGTATTGCCAGAGTGGCTGCTCGCAATTACTAATGTATGCTTGGCAGCGTAGGCAGGCAACGCATAATCTTTCACGACTTCAAGCGGAATTGGCAGCGTATCACGCAGCAGTACTTTTGCGGCGTCGGCAGCAAGCGCCGAGCCGCCCATGCCGGCAACAATTACGTGGCGCAATTCCCGCCCGTCGTGATCTTCATTTACTACTGGAATCTCGCGAGAAATTTGCGCGTGCAGCTTTGCCGCAACATCAAGCGCCCCTAAGCGGTCGCGCTGTTTCAAAATCTGTGCGTCATCGAGCATTCTTAAAACCACCTTTTCCACTTGCGATACATTCTTTATCTATGATACAGTATATGAGAAAGCATAACAAGAATGATAGTAATGAGGTGGGAATGAATATAAAACCGCAAACGACACAACCAATCAGTGACGACCAAGAGCTTGCAAAGGTATTGGCCGGCGTAAACGATGATGCCGCTGCCGCGCAGCCGCAAGCCGCCCTACCTCCAACGCCGCCGCCGATGCCGCCAGCGCCGGCAGATGATACTGCGCCAGCAAGCGTTCCCGCTAAAGCCGCGGCTTCAATAAAAGCCCCGGCAGCGCCTACTTCATCAGGCGACGCCTCGCTTGACGCTGTCAAGAAAGACGCCATCACTGAGCTGCGCCCGCTTGTTGATAAACTCAATATTGCTCCTGACGAAAAATTTGACACATATCTCCTGCTAATTCGTTCTACAGACGATCGCTCGCTTATTGCGCCGGCGCACGAAGCCGCTAAAGCGATTCCTGATGAGGGTCGTCGTGCTCAGGCACTGCTTGATATTATTAAGGAGATTGATTACCTTTCAAACCCGCAGAGCTAACTTTTTGACATGTTTGCAGTAATATGCTAGAATAACAAATCTTATGGAGCTTAATCCCGGAGAACGATACGAAGTCGCGTTTGGCTCATACACGGGCAATTTAGCTGTTGGAGAAACAGTTGAATTTTATGACAACAACGATCTCATCTGTGTCGAGCTTGAGAACTTAGATGATAGTATGGGCAATGTCATCCGTGCAATTGGCGGCGTTGCCGGTCAGGAAATCATTATGTCTTCTGGGTTATTTTCGTGCGATCATGGTGATGGCTTCGCTATATTTAAGGCTAGGCACGATGATATTCAAGACGTTTCTTAAACTGCTCAGAAGATACTTTTCCCTGTAAATACGGCAAAACGTCTTTATGCGGCATACCATAGAATTCTTCTATTCGGTGTTTCGCACCAACTACCCCTCCGTATGAACTCGGATCCGGGCGGTATGGAATATCTCCGTCGCTGAAACGTTTTGCCAAGAGCGCAAAGTCGTCTAATAGTTCACGCGACTTACTATCCATCTCAGTACGCATAACACATAACACTTAACACATGACGTCCAATCCGCTCGGTTTTCTTATTTGACTTCGCAAGAAGCTCTGGATTATTGTCATCAATACCACCGCGACCCTCCGACGACTTACTGTCATACCAAACTGGCACATGGTAGGCGGCAAAATGACTTTCAACTGAACCATCATCTTTCGTTAAACTCCACCTGAACAACGGAGGAACAGACCAGACAACCGGTTCAATGTGCGCGTCTGGAAACGCCTCCTGTAATAGCATGTCTGCAATGCGCAATGTTGCTGACGATGATCTAGTTTCATCGACTATTGCAACACGTTGTCCATCGAATACGGTTGGGTAGCTCCAAACGTCGTCAAGATTATTTTCATCTATTTTGTCAATATCCTCAGGGCGCAAATACAGCGCACGAATTTGCTGAATAATATCTTTATGGAATTTTGGGTGTAGCTTGTCTAATGATATCTTATCAAGATCTGGGCGTTGTAATTCTCTAGCGGGAAATCCCATAGCAAGTAAATATTTCTCTTTATCTATATTAAGAAACGATGCTTCAGGAATTTCATCTGATGACTTACCGGTGAGCGGACTCCACA
>JABCOJ020000018.1 GCA_013333675.2 Candidatus Saccharimonadota bacterium
AGGGTGCGGCGCGTACGGCGTTGTGCGCGCAAATTGCCAGCGGCGGCGTCGACGTGGTAGTCGGCACGCACGCGCTGTTCCAGGATAAAGTTGTATTTCACAATCTCGGGTTCGTAATAATCGACGAGCAGCATCGATTTGGCGTAGAGCAGCGCCAACGGCTGCTTGACAAGTCGGGCGTATTGCCGCATTTGCTGGCAATGACGGCGACGCCGATTCCGCGCTCGCTTGCGCTCACGGTATACGGCGAGCTGGATGTGTCGGTGCTTAATGAACTTCCCGGTGGGCGAAAGCCGATTAAGACAAAACTCGTCTCGCCGCCGTCGCGCGATAAAATCTATCAGCAGGTTGAGTGCGAACTGCAAGCTGGTCGTCAAGCGTATATCATTTGCGGACTGATCCGCGATAATCCCGAAAACGATCGCAAAAGCGTTGAAACTGAATACAAAAAACTTAAAAACAGCGTATTTGGTCATCGTACGATCGGACTACTACACGGCAAAATGAAACCGAACGAGAAAGACCGCGTCATGCAGGATTTTAAAGATAAAAAATATGATATTTTAGTGAGTACGACGGTAGTTGAAGTTGGTGTGGACGTGCCAAATGCAACTGTCATGATGATTGAAGACGCGGAGCAGTTTGGACTTAGCCAACTGCATCAGCTGCGCGGGCGTGTTGGGCGCGGCAAGCACCAAAGTTATTGTTATTTGATGATGAGTACAAATAATAAACCAAGTGAGCGTTTACGCGAGATTGAGCGGTCAAACGACGGGTTTTACCTAGCAGAAGTTGATATGCGTTTGCGCGGTCCCGGTGAAATTTACGGACGCATGCAGCACGGTGCGCTCAACCTCCAAATCGCGACGCTCGCCGACACGAAGTTGATCGCCCGCGCCCAAAAGGCGGCGCAGGCATTTATCGCGAGCGGTGAAAACTTGGCAGATTACCCAGATCTTGCGCGCGAAGTCCGTCGCAATCAACGCCTAACGACGCTTAACTAACATGGTATAATAAATAATTATGTACAGTGGTACGACATTTCGTTCCCATTCAGGAAATTTTCTCGGGGTCCATCAAAAGATTGACCGTATCGCGCGGCGTAACATGCGAAAGTTTACGGGTGTAGAGCATTCCTTCCCGACAACGCGCGAGATTCTACACTTTGAGGGTAATAACGGTCCGGACGGCATTAAACGTAAGAGCCCGAGCATTGACGAACCCTGGCACTACATTGACCCGGCGAATCCGAACGACCGGGCGCTTGCCGGTATGATTAACGATCACTATGTAAATTTAGTGCAGGCGCTTCGCGATACGAACCGGGTGCGCGCTGCGTTTGAAGCCGCCTGGATGGCGCACGCGATTACCGACGGTCTGACGCCGGCGCACCACTATCCGCTTAGCGATAAGATTGAAGAACTGTGGGGCAAGCCGAAAGAAGAGCGCTTATCAATCAAGGACAAGAACATCATTAAGGGCAATAACCTGCGCGATACGATGGGGCGCAACTGGGAGTATTGGGGTGCAAAAGGCGTGTTTGCGACGCATTTGCTGTTTGAAATCGGCGTGGCAACAGCGATAAAAACGACGACGTTCGCTGACTCTGCGCCGAGTAAAGAATGGGTGAAGCGTGCGGACAACTTAGGGCTAGAGCGCATATTCTTGGAGGCAGTACAGGAAGTCTACGCGTTAAATATGTATGAAACATTTTGGAAGCACGGGTGGACGGCGCGCCTCGCGAACCAAACGCGCCGCACGCTGATTCCGAAAATTTGTGCGGTCGTGATGTATGCGTGGTACGCGGCATACCGCGAGGCGGTTTTGTGACGTCAATTCGCGTCATTGCCGGCAAATACGGCGGACGTAAGCTTGATGCGCCGAAGCCAAACAATACGCGCACTAAACCGATGGGCGAGCGTATTCGCAACGCGCTGTTCAATCGGATTGGCGGCGAAGTTCGCGGCGCGCATGTGCTTGACGCGTTTGCGGGAACGGGTGCGGTTGGATTTGAAGCGCTTAGCCGCGGCGCGGCGCATGTTACATTTATTGAGCGTGATAAAATCGCACAAAATATATTACGTAAAAATATGGTATCGCTTGGTGTCGAAAGCGACGTTACGTTGGTTTACTCATCTGTTAGCGTTTGGTTAGAATCTGGTCAAGCAGAAAATTATGACATTATTTTTGCTGATCCGCCATATCACGATACGCAGTTTTCCACAGTATTGAAACTTTTAAGTCTTCTCAAACCTGGGGCGCTTATGGTATTATCACATCCAGGAAGAGGTGAGTTTCCAAATCTGACTAAGGAAATTGTTGTGGTGGACAATCGTAGTTATGGTAATGCTTTTCTCACCTCTTTCCGCCGAGAGAGGTGATCTCTCTGCACGCACGACAGTCATTTGTAATTTGACACAACGTCGGGTTTGTCGTTGTGTCAAAAATATTATACTAAGAATAATGCAGTACTCAGTTTTTACGAAGCACCACTCTCTTAAGGACTATCTAATTATGGCAGCGTCTGGCGTGGTGCTGGCGCTTGCGGCGCATATGTCAGTGTGGTGGTTGCAGCTGCCGGCGTTGTTTGCTGTGGCGCCAGTAATTGTGGTGCTGCAGCGAGCAGCAGCGCGGCATGCGTACTTTTTAGGACTAACATTTTGCGCTTGCTAGTTATTGCCGACGACATATTGGTACTATCAGTTTATGACGTCTATTGTGGCGGTGTTGGCAAGCGTTGGTTTTATCTTTTTACTCGCAAATATTTGGTGGATAGTGTTGCTACGACACTGGATTGGCGTAAAAGCGGTTAGCGTACTATTTGTTATTGTCTGGTGTAGCTTTACTTGGATACGACTGCATGCGCCAGTGATGAAAGACTGGTGGATTCCGCATCTCGGTTATACAGTTTGGCGCAACAATGGAATACTCATACTAGGGCGCTAGGGCGGCGAAGTGGCGATTGAGTTTGCATTGCTAGCAATCGGCGTCGGGCTAGCCTGGTTGTGGTGTCGGCAAAAACGCATGCAATTTATTATAGCCAGCGGGGTAGTAGCTGTAGTTGTGATAGCAGCAAATATAGTCGTTGCAAAACTGCCAGCTCAGTCGATACCGCCGACTATAGCAGTTCAGTCTATGACTGAGGGCGGCGTCAACGTGCCGGCGACCAAAAACGACGTTAAGCGACTGGAGCAACTATCTCTCCAAGCGCTAAAATCACGCCACGCCAGACCAGGGGTAACGATAGTCTGGCCGGAGAATTCATTACCTGCGTCAAGTCGTGAACAGCTGCGTGATTTTACTCGAAATAATCATCTGCGGTTAGTTTACCATACGCAAGAAATTATCGGGGATCGACGCTACAAAAAGGTCGTCATATTAGACGAAGACGGCAAAGACGCGCTGGTGAATTATAAACAGCACATTGCGCCGGATGAAGAAGGTGTCGGGCGCGTTTCGGCGCAAAGTGTGCGTTTTGGAGGGCGAGTAGTTACTGCGTATGTTTGCTACGATTTGCATTATCCCGATGTTGTAAATCGCATGAAAGGTAGTGATACAGTTTATGCTCCGCTAGACGACGTTGTCTACGGCTATTTACAAAAACAATTTCATGCTGCTGACATAAGCTTACATGCCATACAAGCACAAACTGCCATAGTAACCGCAAGTATTAACGGTCCGACGATGGCAGTCAATGCAAATGGCGTAATTGTCGATCAGTTGAAAAGTGATGGTGCTGGAGTGCTAGCAGTCGGGTGGTAGAAGCTCCAAATTAAAAGCACTAATCCTTTAGGTGGGTTTTATCTTTTGGTGCGGATGAAAGGACTTGAACCTTCACGCCGTGAGGCATATGCTCCTAAGGCATACGTGTCTACCAATTCCACCACATCCGCATAGCGCGCGTAAACGCGTAAGGCTTAGTATAACAAACAACGAGTGAAATTACGAGAGGCTGCCGTGCGACCTTGCGGCTCGTCAATAGTATTGGGTTTGTCGCTAATACTATTTTCTATCTCACTCTGCTTGTGTTAAAATAAATCCAGACGTAAACGATTAGGGATAAGGGGTAATAATGAGCAAAGTCGCAACCTATTTGCGCGGACACTTGGCAGGCGAGGTAGATTTTCGCACGGATTTGCGTGCGGCGCGCGCCAGGGACGCGGGGATTTTGGCGATTGCTCCTGAAATGGTCGTGTCGCCGCGAAATACGAGCGATATTCGCAAAACGGCGCGTTTTTCGTGGCAGCTGTCTGAGCGCGGACACGCGTTGCCGCTCGTAGCGCGTGGTGCCGGCTATGGCATTAGCGGCGGTGCCGTCGGCCGCGGCGCACAAATCTCTCTCGCGGCGCACATGAACACGATTTTTGAATATGATAGTAAACAGCGGTTGGCACGTTTGCAGCCCGGCGTAACGATTCAGGCGCTTCAATCGGCGCTTGCCTTGCAGGGCACGGGAGTTCTGGCGCTTGATGGACTTGACCCGCGCGGCACAATTGGCGGCGCGATTGCCGACAATGCTGCGGGGTATCTGGCGGGCAAATATGGTTCGCTTGCGGCGAATGTGAGCCAGTTAGAGGTTGTGCTAGCGAACGGCGACGTGCTGCAGACTGGCAAAATTAGTAAACGCGAGCTCAGCCGCAAGAAAGGCCAGCAGGATTTAGAGGGCGATATTTACCGCGGTGTAGAAACAATTTTGGAAGATTACGCTGATGAAATCAGTACAATCCACGAGCGCGATCAAACTGGCTATAATAGTATCGCGCGTGTACGCGACCGCGACGGCAGCATCGACCTGACGCCGCTCTTTATCGGTAGCCAGGGCACGCTTGGTATTATCAGCGAGATGATTTTGCGCGTTGATTTTCGCAGCCAGCATTTGGATACGGTGGCGCTTGTATTTGCTTCGGCAGATACAGCGCGCGACATGCTCGATGAGCTACGCCGGTTCGCGCCGGCGTTTGTGAAATACTTTGATGCGACGCTCGTACGGCGGGCGGTACAGGTTGGCTATAAGGCGCCGTGGTTTCAAGAGGTTGGCGGTAAAGCGCCGCAGGCGGTTATTCTTGTTGGGTTTGACGATTTTAACGCGCGTGCCCGTGCGAAAGGAAAGAAAAAGCTTGAAAAATTATGCGGTGGCGTAGCTGACGTTTCGCTGGTATTGGACGATGATGCGCGCGCTTCGCTATCGCCGCTCCTTGATATTGCGCGCTATTCTACACTGCCAGATCGTGCAGGTGTTGGCATGCCGCCATTGTTGTCCGATTGGTTCGTGCCGCCGGAACGGTTTGAGGATTTCACGAAAGCGCTGGCGGCGCTCGGTAATAAGTTGCGCGTGGATCTGCCAATTGCGGTAGACGGTTTGACTGAACTCGTGTCGGCATATCCGCTTGCACCGATAGCGCAGGCGAGCGACCGTCAAAAACTCATGCGTTTGTTTGACGAAACAGCGCGGCTCGTTCATCAGTACGGCGGCGCAATCGTTGGTCAGCACGGCGAAGGGCGGTTGCTAAGCCGATTTGCGTACGAATGCATTGGTGCGCGGCGCGTTGACATGTACCGTGCGATCCGCAAGCTATTTGATCCGCTCGGTACGCTTAATCCTGGCGTTAAGCAGCTAAATGACGTACGCCAGCTTGCCGGCATGATTGATGGTACGCTTCGGTTTTAATTTAGCGAGGATTTTCGTGGTTACTTGTTCATAAGAAGCGCGTAGGCGCTACTGCGTCTGTTCTCCACTTATCCGCAACAAAGGCTAAAATATAAAAAAACAGACGCATTGCGCCTGAGTTATGGCTATAAATCTCAATTTTGGTGAGATTTTACGCCCACGCTAGAACCTATTTTAGCACAAAGTCGCAAATCTGAGTAATCAGAGCAAAGCTCTGTTCGGCGGGTCGCCCGCGCCC
>JABCOJ020000019.1 GCA_013333675.2 Candidatus Saccharimonadota bacterium
TCTTCCGCCAAAATGCTGACAACAAAAATTTTCGTTTCATGAGCCCAGACGAAACATACTCAAATAAACTTGATGAAATCTTCCAAGCTACCAGCCGCAGCTGGCAGTGGCCGATCATGAGCTGGGATAAGGATCTCTCGCAAGACGGGCGCGTCATGGAGATGCTCAGCGAGCACAATATGCAAGGTCTAATGCAGGGCTACGTCTTAACTGGTCGCCACGCAATGTTCGCAAGCTACGAGGCATTCTTGCAAGTTGTCTCAAGCATGGTTGATCAATATGCTAAATTCCTCACACAAAGCCGTAGCGTCGCTTGGCGCGGCACGATTCCGAGCCTGAATTATATTCTTACATCAAGCGGCTGGCGGCAAGATCACAACGGTTTCAGCCATCAAAATCCTGGCTTTATTGATGACATTCTGCGCCGCCAAAGCAACTTTTCGAACGTTTATTTTCCATCAGACGGCAATGTCACGCTCGTATGCCTTGAAGAAATGTTATCAAGCGTACGTCAAATCAACGCGCTCGTTGCCGGTAAAACGCTTGAGCCGCGCTGGCTATCAACCGAATTAGCACGCCAGCAGGTCAGCGAAGGTTTGATGATTTGGGATTTCGCTAGCGATGAAAACCCAGACATCGTAATGGCAGCTTGCGGCGACTACCCGACAAAGGAAACGATGGCGGCAATTGATATCATCAAAACCGAATGTCCAGCGGCAAAAATCCGCTGCGTTAATGTGTCCAGCCTAACAACCATGGGACTTGGTACGCTACGCAATGTTGCAACGCAAAAGAAATTCGACGAGATTTTCACGCACGATAAACCAGTCATTTTCAATTTCCACGGCTATCCGCAAACACTTAAGTCGATTCTATTCAACTATGACGTGCATTCGCACCGCTTTGACATTCGCGGCTACAAGGAGATCGGCAGCACAACGACACCATTTGACATGCACGTACGCAATGAGACCAGTCGCTACGATCTCGCGATCGCTGCGCTGCGGCAACTCGGACGGTGCGGTATCATGCCGTTTGAAGAGGCTGAGCACCGCGCTGCAATCTACCAAGCGAAAATCGATGAAAACACCGCCTACATCAAAACAAACGGCGTTGATTTACCAGAGATTGACGCCTGGGTGTGGCCAGCAGCGCGCGGCGAAGCACAAGCCGCTGAAGAAGCATGGCACGGGCAAACAAACTAAGGCATTGTTTCCGTTACAGCTTTTCTCGAATGTAATTTCTAACTATTTTTGCAACTCTGTCGTGCCCGCGCGGTGAAAAATGTAATCCGTCAGACAGCGGAAGCCTACCCAGCACAATCGTATCGCCCAGCTCGGTACGACGCGTTATTAGCTGCTGCTGTACCGCAAGCGACTCCGATGTAAATTCCGGCCCAGATGTATCGTCAACCGCAAACGGTGGCGGCAAAATATATACGACGCGCACACCACTAGCGCATTCAGCATACCATGTTAGATCAGCTACGATATCATCGGCTGTTCGGTGAAATCGTTGCTGCAAATCATTCGTACCGAGTGCAATAATCACCAAGTCGACGGGAAGTGCTGCATGTAAACATTCAACAAAATAATCGTGTCCATTTTTATGCAGCTTATCAGTACGAAAACTGCCTGCAACACGTCCACATACACCGTCAACAACAATATCCACCCGCCTGCGCAGCATACGGCGCACTTGATTCGCCCAGCGACGGCTATACGGTATGCGGCTTCCTCCAAAACGTGCGCCCCATACATTTGAATCGCCATATATCAAAATTCGCTGCCTCATTTTCCGCACAACGCCCGCCTTTCAGTCCAAATCATTATTTTTCCCATTGTAGCACAAACTCTAATAATCAAGCTTTTCAAGCCTCTGTAAAACCGGTAAAATAGGATAGTGAAACAACCGCGATACGAAACAGTGACGCTCGAAAAGATTGTCGGTGGCGGGCAAGCGCTCGGAACACTAAGCGATGGACGCAAATGTTTCGTGTGGGGTGGATTACCAGACGAAACCGTGGCATTTCGCGTAACAAAAAAGAAAGCACACTTCGTTGAAGGCATCGTCACCGAAGTCCTGCACGCCTCGCCCGAGCGCATCGCACCGCGCGACGCCGATAGCTACCTGAGCACAAGCCCGTGGCAAATCATGACGTTTAGCGCCGAACAAAATTACAAGACAACGTTGATCAAGGAAGCCTTTGAGCTGCACAACGTTGTACTGCCGCACAAAATCGACGTGTACACCGATAGGCGCAAATTTCAGTATCGCAATAAGGTAGAATTTAGCTGGTTTAGCGAGAGAGCAGGCGAATCGTACCCCGATACGCTTGACCTCGCATTCTTCCGTCGTGGCAGCAAAGGCAAAATCATCGTCAATGAATGTAGTTTATTGCCGCCCGAAGTCATAGCGCTCGCGCATAGTGTCCGCGATATACTACGCCGCAAGCATATCTCTGCTCGCCAATTAAAAACATTACTCATTCGTAGCAATCAACAGGGAAGCTGCGTTTGGCAGCTGTATACAAAAGATGCATTGCCAAATATCATTACGCACGAAGAAGCAGAAACGCTACCCGCGCAGGGCGGGGAGGTCATCCATTCTGACCCGCGCAGCCCAGCTAGCCGCATCACCGCGCGCCTCGCAAAATTTGGCGTTACCACACTCACCGATACAATTCTTGGCACGCCATTTCGCTATGCTTGCGAGGGATTTTTTCAGGTAAATATACCTGTGTACGAGCAAGCTTTGCGCGATATGCGGGAGTGGGTTTCCTATCCAAAATGCACAACGCTTGCTGGTAATGACACCGGCGAGGAGAATCTCCCAGTGATTGACCTTTACGCCGGCGTCGGCACGATCGGGCTGACTATCGGCGGCAAAAATGTCACGCTCATCGAAATCAACGAGTCCGCCGTCGCTGAAATGCAGCGCAACATCACCGCCCTCGGGCGCACCAATGCCCGCGCCATTCTCGCGCCCAGCGAAAAAGCTCTCGACTTCATCACCCCTAACCACGTTGTCATCGTTGACCCGCCGCGCGCCGGATTACACGCTGACGTTGTAGCCAAATTGCTTGAAGTTGCACCGCCGCGCATTATCTACCTCAGCTGTAACCCCGTTACCCAAGCCCGCGACACCGCTCTCCTCACCGAAAAGTACGACATCCGCGCCCACCGCGGCTACAACTTTTTCCCGCGCACGCCGCATATTGAACATCTGGCTGTGTTAGATAGAAAAGTTGCTTGCCCGTACGGCAGCATGCGATAATTATCATATGACAAATCAGAGAACTACTGCGTCGTACTGGCGCAAACAGGAAAAATCTAAGCCGCTGTTTCCCGACATTGAATGGGCAAAACCAGAGCAGCGAGCGCAGCGCGGGCGCCTAGGAATTGTTGGCGGCAATAAACTTGGTTTCGCGGGCGTTGCCGAAGCATACCAAACCGCACTAAGCACCGGGGTAGGGGAGGTTCGCGTCGTACTACCAGACGCACTAAAACGCTCAATTCCGCCCGCCATGACCGATGTCATCTTTGCGCCAAGTAATCCAAGCGGTAGTTTAGCCCGCGGCGCTATTAACGAACTGCGCGCGCTCGGCAGCTGGAGCACAGGACTGCTGCTCGCAGGCGATGCGGGGCGCAATAGCGAAACTGCTATTGTCTACAGTGATCTCCTCAGCGCATACGACGGTCCGCTTGTTGTCACGCGCGACGCAGTAGACCTCGTGCGCAACGACGCCGAGGCAATCGCCACGCGTCCGCGCACAGTGCTCGTACTGAGTTTTGCGCAGCTGCAAAAACTATTCCGCGAATTGTATTATCCCAAGATTCTGACATTCAACATGCCCTTGATGCAGCTGGTTGAAGCGCTGCATAAATTTACCATCACATACCCGCTAACGATCGCGACACTGCACCGCGATACGCTCATCATTGCGCACGGCGGCGAAGTTGTGACGACTGATTGGCGCGACCCGATGCGCATATGGCGGGGCGAAACCGCAGCGCGCGCCGCCGCATATCTACTATGGACACCGAGCCAGCCGCTTGAGGCTGTTGCAGCAAGTGTCGCCGCCCATAATCCGTAATGCAACACCCCGCAGAACAAGTTAAAAAACAATATACCGAATATAAAAAGGGAAGGAAGTGAAATACACTTGCCGCCTACATCATTCCAACAAAAATACCCGGGGAGCGTCTCCCGGGTATTTCGTTTGGTACAGATTTGTTTATTGCAGCTGGCGGCGGCTCATGACGTACGCGGTGGCGACGGCGGCTAAGCTGCCCAGTCCAACCAGCGGAGCGACCATGCTGCCCAAACCAGTGTGCGGCAATTCGTTCGGCGTTGTCGGCGGAGTCGTCGGCGTCTCGCACTTTGACATATCAGTCGTATATTCGTCGTTCAAATCGCTCTTCTTGACTGTCACGATTGATTTGTCTTTGATGCGGCAAACCTTCACATTTTCACAGTCCGACAAATCTTTTGAGTGCTTCTCCTGGCTAAACTCGCTTTGTTTGATAGTGACGATGTTGCCAGTTTTCAGCTCGCAGACTTGCATCTTTTCGCAGTCCGACAAGTTCTTTGAATGCTTTTTACTATCGAATTCGCTCTCGCGGATCGTGACAATCGTGCTGCTGCTAAGCTCACAGACCTGAATTTGTTTACAGTCGTTTACGTCTTTCGAGTATTTTTTGCTGTCGAAATCTTTTTCTTTGATCGTAACGATTTTGTAGCTCGCCAGGTCGCAGACTTGGATTTGCTTACAGTCGTTTACGTCTTTCGAGTAGCGGTTACTGTCAAACTCATTCTCTTTGATCGTAACGATTTTGTTTGTTGTCAGGTCGCAGACTTGGATGTTCTTGTACTGATAGGTTGCAAAACCCCAGACCGGATTACCGCAGTCCTTAATCACCGCAGCGATAAACTTGCCATAACTGTCAAACCAGACGAATGCTTCAAAGTGATCGTAGAGGAAGCTGTTGCCGACCTCAAACATATAGTATGTGTGGCCGTCAACTGTGTCTGGACCGCGCGACGCACCTGGGTAGCGCGTATTACGCTGAATCGTTCGAGCGCCCGTCGCAACCGTTTGACCGTCAACGACGACACGACCATCCCTATAGACCGTACCTGTTTTCATACCGGTACCGTTTATCATAGAATCATTGATATAGTATCGGTTGTAAAGCGTCTTCATGTGGCTACTGCCATAGTACGTGTCTTTCAACGACTGATGCGTTGGCGTACCACACTTTACAACGTTAATGTATTCATCACAGACAGCATGTGCCGGCAACGCATACCAGATACCGGCAGCAACCGCGACGCTCGCGACCGCTCCGATAACAATTTTCTTTAGGCTTATCATTACTTCCTCCTTTTACGCCTCTGTACCTCACATTGGCTTATGGTTTCATAATAGCACAATCTTTATTTATTGTCAATAATAATATATAAAAATAAGCGGAATTCGGCGGATTTTTAGCATTTTTAGATAATTTTGGCAAATTTTTCAGCGAGATTCGCTAAAAAAGTCGGCATATGCTATACTTACATAGACAATTTCTACGCCGCGGTGGTGGAATTGGTAGACACGTTAGACTCAAAATCTGATGTCCGTATGGACGTGCCGGTTCAAGTCCGGCCCGCGGTACCACAAAATGAACGAGTTTCGCTTGGAGCGAGGCTTTTATTTTTGCCGAAAAACGGATGAAACAAAGCCTACACAGCACATTCAAGAGCGCATAGGATACCTAAGCATTTTTGTGTTCACACCTTAAATAGGCTATACTATGACACGTATATGAACGACGATCGATCTTCAATATCAGTGCCGTCACGGCAGCCTGCGGACGCCGATATTTATGGTAATCCCGCGCAAAAGCAGGCAGCGGCAAATATTGTTCGCGGACAGATTGACACAATCTACCAGAATGATCCGCATGCAACTGGCACGGTGCCAAGCAAGACCGCGCCGGTAACACCAAAAACAACAAACCAATCTACACACGGCTACGCCCGTCCAACCGGCACCGTCGCGCAAACGCAAGTAACACCGCAGCAGCGTATTGCGCCTGGACCAGGCGCAGTCAATACGCGCGAAGATAATCCATACAGCCGCACGCTCAGCCACGATTCGCCGCTCAAAACCCAAGACAACTCGTGGCAAAAGTATCATAGCGCTTGGCAATCATATTATCAACAATACTACGAGCGGTACTACATATCGCAAGTAGCAGCCGCTAAAAAATCGCTCAACGACCAAGCAGAGGTCCACCGTACTACCGCCGAAAAACTCCGCGCGGTCGAAAACGCAGAGGCGCTCACGCCGAATGAGGCAATCGACGACTTGCGCGGTTCGCTGCGGCAAAAAATCAGAAAACGCGCGGCAAAAGTACGCAAGAGCCGCCATTTCGTGCCAATCATGGCGGCGCTCGGCGTACTGCTCGTATTTTTGTTCTTGCAATACAATCGCGTCTTATTTGCATACGTCGAGGCGTACGTTGCGCCAGGCGCGATGGATCCAGAATCAATCATCGTATCGTCGAATGCGGAGACGCCCGTATCTGCCGACCCGAAGCTTATTATTCCAAAAATCGCTGTAGACGAACCGATCGTCTGGGACGCCGATGCGTCCAGCCAAGACTCGCTCAATGCTGCTATGATGCGCGGCGTAGTGTGGTTTAATATGCAAGGCGCAAACGCCCGCCCGGGCGAGCGCGGCAATTTCGTCGTGTCGGGGCACTCTGCAAACGATTGGTTTGATAGCGGCAATCATAAATTCGTCTTCGCGCGGCTTGAACGAATGGCAGCCGGCGATGTCGTCTATGTCAATTACAACAGCAAGCGCTACACGTACAAAATCACACGCACACAAGTCGTCAAACCGACCGATGTGAGCGCGCTCCAAATCGGCAGCGACAAACCGTATATCACGCTCATTACGTGCGTACCGCTCGGCACGGCGCTCAACCGGCTACTGGTGTTTGGCGAGCAAATTAGTCCGAGTCCAGACGAAGCGGCAGCATCCACAGAGACAACCAAACCGGCAGCTAAAACCAACTCTGCCAAGAAGATGCCTGCAAACTCGCCGACATTTATTGAACGGTTGTTTGGTGTTGGTGCGCGCTAGCAGCGTTACCCATTTAGAGAAGGAGGCGGGGTCAAATTGTTCTCCGTGTCTCTGTTATTCCGTCGTCAGCGACAATCGCATCAAACGTACTGTGCCGGCAGCTTCATCGCGCGTGAAATAGTAGAAAAATTTATCATTGCCGGCAAGCAATGTCGCGGCATGGCTTGCACCGCGGGCAAGCGTTTGCATATTCGTGCCGTCGTAATCCATAAACTCAATTGTGCCGTCTGCCGTACTCAGCAGATGAAAATCGTCAAGCCAGCCGATTTTAGCATTGAGCGCCGCAGACGGAGCTACAGTAGCAATCGACGACAATTCCAAATCATACGTCACAATGTCGCGCCCGTTCTGGATGTAAACGAAACGCTGCTCGCGCGGCGAAAAACCAGCGAATGCAACGTCTTTTGCAAGCGATAATTTCGCAATTGTCTTGCTTTTGATGACGTCTGTGGAATCGCTGCCTGGCAGCTCGGCGTGATATACGGTCGCGCTGTCGCCCGCCACAACCAACTGATAGAGCTCGTTATAGTAGCTCGCAATCGTGTAGCTAAGGCTGCGACCGGACATATTTGTAAATGTTTGCACTGTTTTAGCAGTGAGCTTATCTTTTGACACATAGCCAACGGTGCGCACACCGCTGACGTCAGGGTGCGTAGCATAACCGATCCAGCCGTTGTACGCTACGACGAGCGAGCTTGCATTTGTTACAAGCGGACCAGACAACGTGGACGTTGATAAGTTCAAGCGGCGAATATCGTGATTCGTCGTGAGAACGTAAGCGATGTTACTGTCGGTCGGATCGTACTGAAGTTCGGCGATCGAAATACCAAATTCGGTAGAAATATTGCGCGCAGGATCGCCACTGTCTTTTGGCACAAGCAAATATTCAGTTTTACCATCATCGTATGTATGCAATACGAG
Source organism: Candidatus Saccharimonadota bacterium (assembly GCA_013333675.2). Classification (GTDB taxonomy): domain Bacteria; phylum Patescibacteriota; class Saccharimonadia; order Saccharimonadales; family Saccharimonadaceae; genus Saccharimonas. The sequence goes on from JABCOJ020000019.1 coordinate 8,063, forward strand.
CACGCGTTTATTCGCATAATCCCAGCCGGCGAGCGAGAAGCGGCTTGAACCGGCAGCGCTTGGCACGGTGATTTTATCAGCCGACACTGTTACTGAGCTGTGCTCAACGTTGGCATCATGCACACGCGAAAAAGTGACGGTCGGCTGCGTGTCGTTTTCAATCACTGCGAAACGCGAGCGGTCGAAACTCGCCATGACACTCGCGATACTGCCATATGTCGCCGCAGTCTCAATCTTCGGGTCGGTTGGCACGAGCCGTACGTAATTGAGCCACAGCACCGCGCCCGGCTTAACCGTAGCTTGCTTTTGCCAGGGCTTATAGCCGTCGCGCGACACCATAACGGCGTGGTTGCCAGCTGTTGCGGTGATTCGCGTTGCCGTACGGTTCGATAGTTTCACTGCATCCAGCTGAATTTCAGCACCGCTCGGGCGCGAATTAAACTGAATCATACCGCCTTGTTCAAATCGTCCGTCAAACTGATTGTAGCGATAGCCAAGCGCGATAAACAACGCCACCACGACAAGCCCAAGCGTCGTCAAGATCATCACTGCGTAAGTAAATGTTAGTCTCAGACGTAATTTGCGTTTAGAATCATGCTCATACATAGCTTTCACTTATTATACCATTATTATTTCGCCATTTGTGTATAGCGCACCGCGTGGTATGATAAGTATAAGCATGTAGCGATAGAGGATAGGGTATGAACAAAAAAGTAAGCATCAATGGAACAATCTACGACGCCGAAACCGGCAAAATCCTGCGCGCCGAACGCAGTGCGGGCGTACAGAATGCAGCGTCGCGGCGTGCGGTTGATATTCATGCCCGCCCACAACGCTCGCAAACGCTACAGCGCCGCTACGTCAATAAAACCAAATCAATCAACGGCATAAAAGCGTGCGCCAAACCTGCTGCGCATGTTGCGCCGTCAGCAACGCCCAGAGCTACGCCGCGTATAGCAGCGCCGCCGCAAACCCAGCCGCACCCAACGATCCAGAAACATCGCGCCGTGAAGCGCACGCCGCAAGCAATCACGCACCCGCACGTCGCGCACTTCGCAAAAGCGACACCAGCACGCGCGCAAACCCGAGCGTCAGCACAGCAAACCGCGCCCGACATTGCACCGATGCAGCACACAATGGTACAAGCAGTTGAGCAAAAGCGCCAAGCAAACGCCGCCGAACAAACGCGCGTCGTGCTGCCGTCCCACGTCATCAAACAGCAAGCGATTGAGTCTGCCACCAAGCAAATGAAACCGCGCTCCGAGCGCAAAGAAATCAAGCAGCCGAAAAAATATTCCAAATTCCGCCAATTTGTCAGCACAGCAAGCGCCGCACTCGCCGTTATGCTGCTTGGCGCGTATTTTACGTACTTAAATATGCCGGCGCTCAGCACGCGCGTCGCCGCCGCGCAAGCAGGGATCAACGCAACGTACCCGGGCTATCAACCGGCAGGCTACACGTTAAACGGACCCGTTGCGTACGATAAAGGCAGCGTCACAATGAAGTTTGCATCAAACGGCAGCAGCGAGACGTTCACGCTCGCGCAGACTAAATCAAACTGGGACTCAAGTGCTGTACTCGAAAATTACGTCAAACCGGCTGCTGGCCGCAAATACAGCACCGCCACCATCAACGGCTTAACGATTTATACCTACAATAGCAACGCTGCATGGGTAAACGGCGGCATATTATACACCGTACAGGGCAACGCACAACTTGCGCCCGATCAAATAGAGCGGCTGGCGGCGAGTCTATAGCCCTTGCTTTTATGTTATAATCTAGCCATATGACAACTATTCGCACGCGATTTGCACCGAGCCCGACAGGCTATATTCATGTCGGCAATGTCCGCGCGGCACTGTTTCCGTGGCTTTTAGCGCGGCAGCAGGGCGGTACGTTTATTTTGCGCATTGAGGATACTGACCGCGCGCGTTTTGTGCCGGGCGCAGAGGATTTAATTTTAGATACACTTGAATGGCTGGGGCTTGACTGGGACGAAGGACCACGGCGCGGCGGCGAGTACGGTCCATATCACCAATCCGAGCGGCTCGAGATCTACCGTGCGTGGGCGCAAACGTTAATCGACAAAGGACTAGCATACGCTGACCCATACAGCCCGAAGCAAGTGCAAGCTTTCCGCGACGAAGCGCGCGCCGCCAAAAAAGCGTTTTTATATCGCGATTACCGCCCTGAAAATCCGCCAGCATGGGACGGTACACAGCCGCTACGATTCAAAGTCGCTAATCCGAAACGCTACACTTGGCACGATCCGGTAATGGGCGAGTTATCTGCTGGACCAGAAGCGCTTGATGATTTCATTCTCATCAAAGCCGACGGCTACCCGACGTACAATTTTGCACACATCGTAGACGACGCTGAAATGCATATCACGCATGTCATCCGCGGTCTGGAGTACATCTCGTCGATTCCGCGCTATTTAAGCTTATACGAAGCATTTGGGCTGACGCCGCCGGTTTTAGCGTGTCTACCGCACATCATGGCGCCCGACGGCAAAAAAAAGCTCGGTAAACGCGACGGCGCAAAAAGCGTCTCCGATTACCGCACCGATGGGATTTTGCCCGAAGCGATGCTGAATTTTCTTGCAAGCATGGGTTGGAACGATGGCACTGAGCAAGAAATCTTCAGTCGCGATGAGCTAATTGAAAAATTCAGCCTCAGCCGCGTGCAGAAATCCGGCGCACGCTTCGACGAAAAGCGGCTGCTTTGGATGAACGGGCAATGGATTCGGCGCCTGAGTTTGGACGATTTATATACACGGGTGAGCAATCCTGCCGGCAACAGGTCTTTGCAGCAGTCTACGGCTGCTTCTACTTACTGGCCGCCCGCCGCAGCGCAGGCGAGTGAAGACTACAAAAAACGCGTTCTCGCCCTGGCGCAAGACCGCTTAAAAACACTCGCCGGCTTACCCCAACTCACCAGCTACTTTTTTGAAGAACCCGCGCGCGACGACTCGCTCATTGAGACGAACAAACAGCTCAAAAAACTTTCGCCTGGTGAGCGCCAAGCCCTCGTGCGTACTGCGCACGATTCACTTGCCGCGCTCACCGATTGGACGCCGGAATCAATTCAGCAGTGCCTTAACGATTTACTCGAAAAAACCAGTCAAAAACCCGGCATCTTATTCAGCCTTGTCCGTATCGCCACCACGTGGACGCCATTCAGCCCGCAGCTCAACGACACGCTCGCGCTACTCGGCAAAGAGACGACGCTCAGGCGACTCTCGAAAGAAGAAAGACTACCCTAACACTAGTATGACACTGTAAGATGCTTAGAAATTGGAATTATCTCGAGGAGAAGAGAGTAGACAATAAAAGGAGTAAGCGGGAAATATCTATGGTTTTTTTGCATGGTTTGGGACAAAATTCTTTAATTTGGAAAGAAACTATCAATGAATTAGACGAAAATCTGAATATTGATCATCCTGATTTATTTCAGCTGTGCGATAGTGAGATAAACTTCAATAATATGTATAAAGCTCTTGATAAATACTTAAAAAAATATATAGAACCAATAAACATTTGCGGACTATCTTTAGGCGGAATGCTGGCTTTAAATTATACGATCAATAACCCCACTAAAGTAAAATCATTAGCACTTATAGGAACGCAATACTGCATCCCTAAATACCTGATGAAGTTTCAAAATGTTATATTTAGTATAATGCCACAAAAAGCCTTTAAGGAAATGGGCCTTACGAAGAACGACATCCTATCACTTACTAAATCTATGATAAATCTAAATTTTGAAAAAAATTTAGGAAAAATAAATTGTCCGGTTCTCATTATCTGTGGAGAAAAAGATAGGGCTAACATGAAAGCTGCTATTCAGCTAAGCAAAATTCTTGCTAACTCAGAATATAAAGTAATCCCGAAATCAGGCCACGAAGTAAATAGAGATAACCCTCAAATGCTAGGAAAGGTTCTTAAGCAATTCCTTTATTAGATTGAATTTTAGTTTGCTTCGCTCCAACAATGAAATAAAAGTGCAACATAGCAGTTCAAGAAACAGCAGACCAAAAAGTTGTTTTTGTTACTTGGAAACGAAAGAGAGATCAAATTGAAACGCCATACAACAAAAACCACGCCATTACGCCTACATCGTTCTATAATGTATAATTTGTTATAATAACCATAAGCATGGACACAAAAAGATCAACCGAGCTCAGCCGCAAGCTGCTCGCCAAACAGCAGCCAGGCAAAATCAAACGGTTTCGCGCGTTTATTGAGCGCCACCGCTTAGCGACGATATTGATTTGCGGCGTGCTGCTAATTTTTATCGGCTGCGCGGCAGCGTTTTATTTAACCTATCAGCCGCCTGTTGCGCAAACCGACCACACGCCAATTGTACGCAAGAAGAAAACAGGACCGACAAAATTCTACTCGCAGCTCAATGGAATAGAAGTTGCCGACGAAGCCGCTGTCACCAAACCAGTCACTGCAGTGATGATTGAGAACTCGCCGGATTCGCGCCCGCAGTCCGGGCTGAAGCAGGCGGAAGTCGTCTATGAGGCGATCGCCGAAGGAGGCATCACGCGATTTTTGTGTCTATACCAACAGCACAAACCGGGTTTAGTTGGGCCGGTTCGCAGCCTGCGTATGTATTATGTCGATTGGCTTGCACCCTACCAAGCAAGCGTTGCCCATGTCGGCGGCAGCGCAGCAGCACTCGCCGAAATCCGCAACGGCAGCTACCGCGACATTGACCAGTTTTTCAACGGCGGCAGCTATTGGCGTGCTCGCGACCGCTATGCGCCGCATAATGTCTACACGAACTTTGAAAAACTCGACGCGCTCAACGCCGCAAAAGGCTACAAAAACTCGCAGTTTTCCGGTCAAGCGCGCGCCGACGGCGCAGCTAGCGAACAGCCAAATGCTGTAAGCATTGATATCAATTTTAGCGGTCCACTCTACAACACGCACTACGACTACGATAAAGCAAGCAATTCCTATCTGCGCAGCATTGGCGGCGCGGTTAGCAACGACCGTGAAGAAGGCCGCATCGCGCCGAGCGTCGTCATCGCTATGCGCGTCAATGAGACTACTGTACATGAAGACGGTTGGCGGCAAAGTATTGTCACGATCGGAAGCGGCACGGCATACGTTTTCCAAAATGGCACAGTCGCCGAAGCAACATGGCGCAAAGGCAGCCGCGCCGAGCCGTTACGCTTTTTCGACGCTAGCGGCAAAGAGATCGCGCTTAACCGCGGGCAAACCTGGATAGGCGCAGTGGCGAATAGCGGAGGAGGCGTCGCGTGGCATTAGGAAAAAACACGCGTCATGCGCCGAAGCGCGTCGCCGAAATGCGCGACTATTGGAGAATTTACCGCCGAAATGCGATCTTGCTTTCGCTTCTCACGCAGCTGCTCGTCGCACTAGTAGTCGGCGGGGCGTTAATCGTGGCAGGCGCGCACATCGACGCGCTGCCGTTTATCGTCACGATGGGCGCAACAATTATAACGTCAGTAGCGCTGAATATTTATTTAATGCTGTTTTTACTGGCTCCCTTACGCGATTTAGCAACTGCGATCGCGCGCGCCGCCGGACAAACTGTCGACCAGCCGCTCGGCAATCCAAATTTACCGCGCTATGCTAAGGACGGCTTTCACGATATGCTGCTGTATATTTACAAGAATAATTCCGCCGATAATGCTGATACAGACAATTCGCATGCCTCACAGCGCTATAAAACGCTGCTCACTGCGCTCAATCAAACAAACACTGGCATCGTCGTCATGAATACCGCCGGCGAGATTTCGTTCGCCAACCACGCAGCGCCCGTCAAGCAAACGAAAGAGGGTGCGCTCAAATTAGAGTTATTATTCGATGAGCCAGACGATTTTACAAATTGGCTCGCCGCTTGCGAGACCAACACGGTACACGCCCAGCAAACTTGGCTACGCGTACCAAATAAAATCATCGGCGATGAAGACCGGCGGATATTCAACGTAACTGCCAGCTTTGAACAGGGGAGCGCTGCTGAAGTCGTGCTAATCGCGTACGACGAATCAGATATCTACCAGCCGGAAGACGACGGGTTAGATTTCATCTCGTTTGCGGCGCACGAATTGCGCGGTCCAATTACAGTCATTCGCGGCTACTTAGATGTACTATCGCTTGAGCTTGAAGACGTACTTACCGCCGAGCAAAAAGAGCTATTTCAGCGCCTCATCGTCAGCGGCAACCGCCTGTCCGGCTATATCAACAATATTTTGAACACAAGCAAATACGACCGGCGGCACTTGAAAATCCATCTCAGCGAAGAGTCGCTCGCGCACATTTACCAAACAATCCGCGACGACATGAACTTGCGCGCTTCGTCGCAACACCGCCAGCTCGTTGTTGATATTCCCGATAATTTGCCGACTGTTGCTGCCGACCCGTCAAGCATTAGCGAAGTTTTATCAAATCTGATTGACAACGGTATCAAATATTCAAATAACGGCGGCATCGTGCGCGTTAACGCCGCCGTTGAAGGCGCGTTCGTGAAGGTTTCGGTTATTGACAATGGTATCGGTATGCCGGCAAACGTCGTCGGCAATCTATTTCACAAATTCTACCGCTCGCACCGCTCGCGCGAAACCGTCGCCGGCACAGGAATTGGGCTATACATTTGTAAAGCAATCGTTGAAAGCCACGGCGGCACGATCAGCGTATCAAGTACCGAAGGTGTCGGCTCAACGTTTTCATTCACGCTGCCGATCTACGCCAGCGTCGCCGAAACCTTGCAAGCAAACGGACATATTAACACGGCGCTCGTCGCGCGGCATGGCGAATCAATTACCAATCACGCAACCTATTCAGGGTAAAGGAGTCTACACTTATGGCGATAAAAACAATTTTAATGATTGAAGACGACCGGTTCATCGGCGAAATGTATGTGCGCAGTTTGCGCCAGGCAGGTTACGACGTCGAATGGGCGATCGACGGGCGCGACGGGCTGGTGATGGCAACCAACAAAGCGTACGACTTAGTACTGCTTGACATCATGCTACCAGAGCTGCGCGGACAGGAAATCTTGCGCGAGATCAAAAAGAATCCGGTTGCAAAGCATTCGCATGTTGCCGTCATGACGAATTTTGATCAAGACGAAGAAACGCGCCAAGAAATTGAACGCAATGTCGACGCATATTTCGTGAAAGCGGAGATTACGCCGCGGCGCCTGCTTGAAATCGTACAGCAGATTGGCAATTCAGTGGTAGACGCGAACGAGTAATTTTGATATAGTGGGTGAGGCTAGGTCGTATCGTCTAACGGTTAGGACATCAGGTTCTCATCCTGACAATCCGGGTTCGATTCCCGGTACGATCACCACGAAAATTACGACAAGCCTCATCACTACACGCCGCGCACTGCGGCGATGTTTTATTATTGCCGGCAGCTTCGTCTTGCGATATACTTAGAAGCATGAGCAAGAAGAAAGAACTGATTATTGGAATATCTGCATTTGTTATTATAGCCGGCGGCATCGGAACGGCGTTTGCTACAGGACGCCTTTACGTAGGCATTAAACAACCAAACGAACAGATATTAAAACAACAGATCATATGTAACCAAACTATTGTTAACAAGTTTAATACGATGAAAAGTTCAGATAAATTTAACGATACGGCGAAAGCAATAGCCAGCGTAAAAGATGAGGTAATAAAAAGAGCAGGCTACGAAAACGACCCAACCTGCATGTATATAAAACTTTACAGTGAAGTAATGGAGCTAAAGAAGGACGAAGCGAAAAAAACCTACCTAAAACTTGAAGAGCTCATAGGAAAGGGTCAGTTTATAAACTCAAATCTACAAGGAATGGTAGATATGCCTAGCCTGAAATCGGTCATAAATTCAAACGAAACAGAGAAAGCGCATCTCTATGGGGAGGGCTAAACTTAATGTTACCAGGACAACAAAATTGTCATCCTATTTAATTAAATATCGACACCATTATTTTATACTTATTGCATTTTTTGTGACTTTGTTTCTCACTAGTACCCTTTTCAGCATAGAAGCACACGCAGTAAAAAGATGGCCCTACAACCAACCATACAACGAGCAAGAGGAACTTGCAAAAAGCCTATGCTCGGGGTGGCATAGGGGGTCGCTATGGGTAAGCAATGGTGGTCCGTCTTATTATAACAATGAAGTTAACATATCTGACTCAGACATAGATTCTAGTGGCTACACAGATGTATATTTAAGAGGTAGTGTGTATACATGCCAACAAGCTACCGGAGTAGCTCGACCCAGTTATGCAGTCCACTTATCTGTCCACGAGGGTCAGGCGTACGGTCTATCAGGATCGCTTTACCGAGGCATAGTTCCTGGAGTTGAGGAAGAATGGTCGACAGAAGGAGGGCAGAGGACATTCAAGTTATATGTCGGAGACGTTCCAGCCGACGGGGGATGGCATACAAAGCCGCTCTCTATCAATAGGTGCTACGGGGTACAGCCCGATGTGAAAGCCGGCAGCTGCTATCCTCAAAGACTTAGAGTGTGGATCAAGAGAAAAAAGCCCCTTGGCTACGACATAGATGGTCAATCATATGCCGTCTCAGGTTCAACAACGTACAAAAACTACGACAATTCTCAGCCGGATGGCCTAAACGGGGCGGTTAACCATGGACCGGGAGAGCCCACCGTCAAGCCTGGCGAGCTTGCACGCTTCTCAAGTACACTCAAGAACATTCCGCTTGCCGGGCACGATCGAAGAGTCGCCGACTTGTGGGTCAATATGCAGAATTCGTATTTTCCAACATATCAAGATGTCGTCAACTGCGCATATGTAAGCTGGAATCCGTGGAGGCAATGCGGGCATGATACGAGAGATGTTATCTGGTGGGGAAAGGATCCCGTTGACACACAGTGCATGGACTCTTGGCACAGAAGTACCGATGGCGTCAATATAGCCGCAGACCGCACGTACCTTTTTAGCCACACCGACGATTGTACTGCGGAGCGCGTACCAAGCGACGGCAGTAAAATTGGCTGGTACGTCTGCCAAAAGACTTGGTGGTACTACGCTAATTCAATCAATATCGCGTGGACAAACACAACACCGGCTTGCTTCGTCGTCAAATCAACTTTTAACCTCATTCCAAAAATCGGCGACGGCAGCACATCAATTGGCGCTACTAATCAAGACACACAGGTTGATCTGCCGAGTATCATCCAAAACGAAGGAGGCATCTTGCGTAATATCGGCGTAGATTGGGGCACATACGACTTCAAAATCCCGAACGCAGTTATCCAATCAGTCGGCGGAGAGAGTGCCGTAACAGCTATTTTTAATCAAATATTTAACAAGACAAGCTCCGGATCGCTGCGCTACGCCGAAGTTGATTTTGGCTCAATTGTTCACGCCTGCGAATGGATGAAAGGCAATCCAGACTTGCACGCATATGTGCCGGATTGTAATACGCTCGCAAGCGCTATTGTCTCTGCATTAAGCAGCGGCGGCAACCAAGTGAACAATGAAAAACTGAA
>JABCOJ020000020.1 GCA_013333675.2 Candidatus Saccharimonadota bacterium
AGCTCTTGTGGATTACAAAAGCTAATATATATATATCAAATACTAGAATAAAAGGTCAAGCGATGTGTTGATAACCAAGGTTTATCAAACGAATCTAGAACGAACCTTATTTTTTAAGTAGCTATATACTATAGAAATAGCTCTGAATTATTGTAGCGATTTTCATACTCTTTTAAGACTAATTCTAAGTCTAATAATGAAAAGGCTGGATTTCTGTAGATGTAACGTGGCGCTCCTTTCACTACATTCTATAAGCCTTCTATGTGACTAACTGGATCAAAAAAAGTTGTCGTCTCAACTTCACATATACCCTCAAGAACGGTTCCAAGTGGCTTTAGGAATGTTCTAAGAGTATCTATGGGAAATACTTCGGTGTCCACCTTAACAGAGTTATTCTTTTTGTAAATTGGACAATACTCATAGTATTACTTACTTCAATTTTTATGCCGCAATACTTACAGGGCACCTTTTCTTCATAATTAGACTTTTTCACTTAGCGGGTTGCTCTTTTCGTTGATTTAAGTTGATTCTTCTTTCTGGACTCGTTGAGTGAACCGAGTTTTGGTGATGAAAATTAATTGCTTGCGCCTGTGGTATAATCTGCTACAATATAAGCATTAACAAGTTAACATACACAACCGCAGGGGGTTAGGGTGGACGAACCTATTTATATTACATCGGAAATTGGACGGCTTCGCACGGTGCTGCTGCATCGCCCGGGCGAAGAATTAGAAAATCTGACGCCGGAAACATTGCATGATTTGTTATTCGACGATATTCCGCACCTGAAAGTGGCACAGGAAGAGCACGACCGGTTCGCGAACGTGTTGCGCGAGCGCGGCATTGAGGTGCTGTATCTCGACGAGCTGGCAGCAGAATCATTGGCAGACGACGCCGCGGTGCGGCGGCAATTTGTCGATGAGATGCTTGCGGCAAGTAAGCAGGGCGAACGTCGCGTTACGCGCGCGCTGACAGAATACTTACTTGGCATGGAGCCGCGTCAAATGGTGCGCAAGATTATGGCGGGCGTACGTAAAGACGAAATCAACTTACCAGCCGAACATAGTGAGCAGCTGCATGACATGGTTGAGCAGGATCATTATCCGTTTTATCTTGATCCGATGCCGAATTTGTACTTTACACGCGATCCAGCGGCAGCAATCGGGCGTGGTCTGACGATTAACCGCATGCACTGGCCAGCACGGCGCCGTGAATCACTGTTCATGCGTTACATCATTGACCATCATCCACGGTTTGCCGGCAAAAATATTCCAGTATGGTACAATCGCGATGAGAAGTTCTCGATGGAGGGCGGCGATGAGCTTATCTTGAATCGCACGACAATGGCAATCGGTATTAGCGAGCGTACGACACCGGAAGCGATCGAAACGATGGCGGCAAATTTGTTTGCCGGCTCGGAATTTAAGAAAATTATCGCTCTGCAAATTCCAAAGAGCCATGCATTCATGCACCTTGATACGGTGTTCACGATGATTGACTATGATAAATTCACAATTCATCCGGAAATCCGCGACGCTGAAGGACACTTGAATCTGTTTATTCTGGAAAAAGTCGAAGGACAAAAATACCCGAAGATTACGCGCGAAAATGACTTAGAGCATGCGTTGCGCGTAGCGCTTAGCCTTCCGAAAATTACACTGATTGAGTGCGGTGGCGGCGATGAAATCGCGGCAGCCCGCGAGCAATGGAACGACGGAAGCAATACGCTTGCGATCGCGCCAGGCGTGGTGGTGACGTATGATCGTAATTATGTGACGAACCAAAAGCTGCGCGATGCTGGCGTTGAAGTGATTGAAATTTCCGGTTCGGAGCTTGGCCGTGGCCGCGGCGGTCCGCGCTGTATGAGTATGCCGCTAGTGCGCGAAGAGTTGAAGCGCCGCATTGAAGTGAATGATAATCGCGGAGTTAGCGTTCCGGTCGCAAGCGTGCCGAGTATGGTCGCGCCGCGGTTTATTGAAAAAACAGAGCCAAATACCGTGCCATCCGGCAAGTGGGCGCTTTCGCGCGAGTTGCGCGGGCGGTCATTTCTAACGCTGAAAGATTTCACGCCGAGCGAAATCCGCTTGATGCTTGATACGGCGCACGAATTGAAGCGCCAAAAGAAAAATGGTCAAGCGCACCGTTTGCACGAAGGTAAGCAGGTTGCACTACTGTTTGAAAAGACCTCAACGCGGACGCGCTGCGCATTTACGGTTGCCGCAAACGACCTCGGTGTTGCGCCGGAGTTCTTGGGTAAAGATGACATTCAGCTTGGTAAGAAAGAATCGGTTGAAGATACGGCAAAGGTACTCGGCCGCATGTTTGATGGTATTGAGTTCCGCGGCTTCAAGCACTCGACGGTTGAAGGCTTGGCGGAATTTGCAAATGTGCCGGTGTGGAACGGTTTGACCGATACATTCCACCCGACGCAGATTTTGGCGGACTTTATGACGATTGAAGAGCATGTCGGCAAGCTGAAAGGCGCGAAGCTGGTGTTTGTCGGCGACGGGCGCAATAATATGGCAAATAGCTTGTTAATTGGTTCGGCAAAAATGGGCGTTGATTTCCGAATCTTGGCACCGCGCGAATTGCACCCGGTCGGCGAAATCCTCGAAACAGCGCGCGCGATCGCTGCAGAAACCGGCGCAAAGATTATGGTTACTGATAATCATGGCGAGGCGCTTGCGGGCGCAGACGCGATTTACACCGATGTGTGGGCATCAATGGGCGAAGAAGATCAGTTCGCTGAGCGTATCGCTCTCCTTAAGCCGTACCAAGTCAACCGCGCAATGCTTGAGCAGACGCGTAACCTAAACGTGAAGTTCCTGCACTGTTTGCCGTCCTTCCACGACACGAATACGATAATCGGTCAGCAGATCCACGATCAATACGGTCTGGATTGCATGGAAGTGACCGATGAAGTCTTCCGCAGCAAACATAGCGTCGTATTCGACGAAGCTGAAAATCGCATGCATACCATCAAGGCCGTCATGGCGTTGACGCTGTAAAATAACGGAGTGAAGGAGGCTCCAACATGGTAGAAAAAATTAAAAAAGTTAAGAAGAAGCTGCGATCGCCATCGGCGTTTACTGTATTGTTCGTCGTGATTGCGCTAATGGCAGCGCTGACGTGGGTTATCCCGTCTGGTCAATATAAACTTGATAAAGACGGTAATCGCGAATCAGGTACGTATTCGAAAGTTGATAAGCAGAAAATCGTTGATCTCGACGATAGCGGCGAGCCGAAGAAAGACGATGACGGCAACACTGTCACGCATGATGGTCGCCAAGGGCTGTGGGATGCCTTTATCGCGCCGATCAAAGGTATGTCTGAGAAGCTTGATGTTATCGTGTTCGTTCTCATTCTCGGTGGTTTCTTGGGTGTGACGATGAAAACCGGCGCGCTTGATGCGACGCTTGGCGCGCTGCTCCGAAAAATGAAGGGCAAAGAGAAGTGGCTTATTCCGATCTTGATGGTATTCTTCTCGATCGGTGGTACAACGTACGGTATGCAAGAAGAAACGGTGGCGTTTTATGCACTTGTCGTGCCGATCATGATGGCAGCCGGCTACAATGCGATGACCGCGGTAATGGTGATTGTGCTTGGCGCTGGCTCGGGTGTGCTTGGCTCGACGCTGAATCCATTTTCAACAGGCATTGCAGCGAAATCTGCCGGCGTTGAGCTGGACAAAGTGCTTGGCGTTCAGGCGATTATTTGGCTGTTGTGTTTGGCTGCGGCGATTGTGTTTACGATGCGCTACGCCGCGAAAGTGAAAAAAGGCAGCTACAAAGACGACGTGCGTTATAAGCCGGCGACGACGGCGCTTGATATGACAAACGTGCCGAAGTTTACGCGTTCGCGTATTGCAGTGATGATTGTATTCGCGCTGACATTTGTCTGTATGACAATTTCGCTTATGCCGTGGGAGAAGTGGGGTGTGACGCTCTTCAAAGACTTGTATACTGCGGCAAGTGATATGCCAGTAATCGGTGCGTTATTTGGCATTGGGCATTCAGTTCCATTTGGTGATTGGTACTTTAACGAGATCTCAGCGCTATTCTTGATTTCAACAATCGTGATTGCGGCGATTTACTACCGCCAATTCAAAAAAGAGGAAGTGTTTGTCGTTGATGCGTTCCTGAAAGGCTCGGCTGACCTACTAAGCGTCGCCCTTATTATCGCGGTAGCAGCGGGCGTCGGCGTTGTTATGCAGAGCGGCGGTATTCAAGACACAATTATCAGCTGGGGTGAAAATTCGCTGAAACATGTCGGGCAAGGATTCGTTGGCGTGTTGGCGTACATTTTCTTCCTGCCAATGTCATTTATCATCCCGTCATCATCTGGTTTGGCGGCGGCAACGATGCCTGTTATTGCACCAGTGGCTGAATTGGTTGGCGTTGGTAAGGAAGTTGTTGTGGCGGCTTTCGCGACAGCGTCTGGTGTGCTTAATATGATGGCGCCGACGATTGCGTCGCTGATGGGCGGGTTGGCGCTCGCTGGCGTGTCGTACCGCACCTGGTTGAAGCGTACGCTGCCGATTATGATAATCTTTGCCGTGATTAGCCTCGTTGTGATCGCGTTGTTCGGGATGATTCATTGATGAACCGGAAAACAGTCGTCGTCGCATTGGGCGGCAATGCCCTGCAAAAACAAGGTGAGGCATCGGCGCATGCGCAGCAGCGTGTTGCCGATGCAACGGCGCGTCATCTAGTGCCGCTGATTTTGAACGGGTATCGATTGGTGATCGTGCACGGCAATGGTCCGCAGGTCGGCAATATTGTTCTGCACGAAGAATCAATAAACACGGCGGAGGTGCCGACATTTCCGCTTGATACGTGCGTGGCGATGAGCCAGGGCGCGATCGGATTTTGGCTGCAGCAGGCGTTGATTGATGAGTTTAGCCGCCGCCATATGCATAGTGTTGCGTCGACAGTTGTGACG
>JABCOJ020000021.1 GCA_013333675.2 Candidatus Saccharimonadota bacterium
ACAAATGTTTGGATTATAATCGTGCCGAACTTAAAAACTTCGCCACTGAACCCTGGTATATTATAACTGATGCTCTGCACCTTATCCAGGCTCAATTCTACCACATCTTTGCCAAAAAAACCGCGCTGCGTAATCTGGCGAATCCGCTCGTTCGTTACGACGTACACAGTAAAGTACCACATCAGAAAATGGTAAAAAAATAGGATTGACCCAAGCACAAGTCCGGCAAGCGGCAACAGGAACAGTTCAAGCTTCGTTTGCCAAATAAGCGGCGGAATTGACCCGACTGCAAGTGGAATGAGCAGCGAATAGAATCCTTTACGCATCGCAATAATATGGCGCCGAAAAACGAAAAGAATTGTTTCATCCGCGTGCTGGCCTTCAAACGTCGCGTCCATACCTACCTCATCTACTGTTGCTATTTTGGTACCCCGGATAGGAGTCGAACCTACAACCTTATCCTTAGGACGGATCTGCTCTATCCAGTTGAGCTACCGAGGCATATACCTAGTATACCGCTTGAGCTCGCAAAATGATAACGCAAGTCAAGCGGTATGTTTGAGAATCTTACTATAAGGTAAATTTATCGTTGAGCGATTTATACTCAAAAATTTCGTCGTCCGAAAACCAGTGCCCAATTTCCTCGACCGCTTCTTTGTCGTTGCCGCTGGCGTGAATGAGATTTGGCACGCCTTTATGCTCAGCATCAGCGTACACAAAACTCATATGCGAATAGTCGCCGCGAATCGTACCAGGAGCAGCGCTCTTCGGCTCGGTTGTACCAACGAGTTTGCGCACTAGCTGTACCGCTTCAACACCCTCAAGCACCATTGCAATCACTGGCCCCTGCACCATCATATCAAGCGTGATGTCAAATTTTTCTTTGCCGCGGCGCGTAATCATCTGGCCAATTTCTTCGTAGTGGCGATAATAGTGTTCTTTAGTCGGCGCAATCATTTTTGTTGCAACAATTTTTAACCCGACTCGCTCAAACCGCGTCAAAATCTCGCCAACAATGCCGCGTTGTACAGCGTCGGGCTTAAATATAATCAACGTTCGTTCTACTATTCCTGCCACCGGACCCTCCTATACCTATTATTTCTAGCTCGTATTGTAACAAATATCGTCTTGTTTCTCTATGATATTCCACTGAACAATAAAGTTATTCAAATAATTTTTACAGTTATCCCGAATTGCGGTATGCTAGAAGCATGGAAATGTCTGCGCTATTACTAGATTTCGCTGAATATCTTGAGATTGAACGCGGCCGGTCAAGCCGTACATCGGAAAATTATACCCGATATCTTGAGCGCTTTTTACAATTTGCCGGCATGGATCTTACTGTTGACAAAATCACACCAGAGCTTGTTCGCAAATACCGTCTATGGCTCAACCGCCAAAAGGACGACAACGGAAACGAACTCGCACTCATTACGCAGAACTATCACCTCATCGCGCTACGCGGGTTTCTTAACTACCTCAGCAAACGCAGCATTTCAAGCATGGCGCCAAATAAGATTGAATTACCACGCGTTCATAGAAAACAAGTAACATTTTTATACAACGACGAAGTTGAGCGAATATTTGACGCCGTACCAGATGACGACGAGATCTCGCATCTGCGCGACAGAGCAATCCTAGAGCTACTATACTCAAGTGGACTGCGCGTCTCAGAGCTCATCGGGCTAAACCGCGACCACGTCAACACTACACGTCGAGAGTTCACGGTGCGCGGAAAAGGCCAAAAAGACCGCCCAGTATTTATCAGCAAGAGCGCAGCAACTCGATTAGAGCTGTATCTTCGCGCGCGGACAGATTCGCTCATCCCATTATTTTTAAGCTACAGCCGCAATACTCAAGCGCCGAGCACGAGCGGAGACTACCGGCGACTCAACCAGCGCAGCGTGCAGCGAATGGTCGCAAAATACGCACGGCTTGCTGGAATCACCAAACATGTCAGTCCGCACACGATGCGCCATAGCTTTGCAACCGACCTACTCATGAATGGTGCGGATATTCGCAGTGTACAAAGTATGCTTGGACATAGTAGTATCGCCACGACGCAAGTATACACGCATGTCACAGACCAACACTTGCGGGACGTATATGAACGTTTTCACAGCGACAGTACCGAAATATAAAACCACACTTTGAAAACTAAATCGGTTATGGTTATGATCAAACCTACATTATTTCTTTGGGCGCGGATCGCATATGCCACTAATAGCCATCGTATCGCTCACCGAAAAGTCTTTACATAAGCTACCCGTTGTATCAACAGCATATTCAGGGAACGTGAATGCTCCGTCCGGGCTGACACGACTTAGAACGCGTCGATAAACATCGCCAGCGCGACCAGTTGAATCAACAAGAGGCTGTACACCATCAAACTGCGCCGTCACATTACCGCTGATATCCTCAAACGATGCTCGAAGCTGTGTGCGCGCATACAAGCTCGTAACCCGCATGAATGCCATTCGCGAACCAGCCTTCAATTGGCGTCCATTCGGAATAGTAAGGACTGCTGCACACGCATATTGATTCGCATTGAAGCGAGTCTCTGAACATAGCACCGGCGACGGTGACACTGTCACGTTCGTCTGCGAACCAGCAGCGCGCGCCGCCTGCAGCGAAATCGCATTGATCATCGCGCTTGATCCGCGCACACTGGTCGGTCGCAAGAGCGTCGTCATCACTTGGCTGCTGTCATAGTCAGCCTGTTCCATACTACCATCTGGCTTTTCAGGAACAACAATTTGTACACGCAACATCGCCGGAGCATCCGCGCCCCACGCATCATGCTGTGGCAGATAATTTGGGTTCGTATCATTCGGATTAGCGATTGTCGGCGTATCATCGCTTTTAAGCGTCCACTGTACCATAATATGATCCGTATCTTTTGTTGCTTTAAGCGGAATCACTTTTGATACACCCTCCTCAAGCGTATGCTTCACATCATCTGTCGCGCTCTCAATCTTGACACACGTGTACGCCTGTCCTTGGGTACTATCAGCCGGCGCACCATTACTACGGATCGTCACCCGCGTGTCAGTTGTTGACGCAGCGATACCAGCTTTTTGCACAGTATCGCATCGTTGCGCCAAAATAGCCGTACACGCCGCACTCGCAGTACCGCCATTTGCGCACGCCGTGATAACGCGTTTCGCATCTTCAACGCCAGAAACCGCCGAATCGTAAGCACTTTGCGACAAATTATTATCAGATGCTTGCGTCTCTTCCTGAGACATCAACCGCACAAAACCAACTGATATGATTATCAATAGAAGCGACGTAAACATTACAACGATAATCGAAACCATACCATTTTCAGACTGCCGATTCATGATGCTTTCTCCATGATTACAATTTCATTGAACTGGTTGATTGCACAAAATGTAAAGTTATTTTCAGCCTCATTTGATGTACGGCATGTTTGATCAGTCGTATTGATTTCTTCACCTTGGTTCGTGCCAAGTGTATAGGAAATGTTAAAGGCGCGATCACCGTCCCGATCAAAAATCGGCGTCACACTCATCTGATACACCGCCAAATCAGCTTGCCCCTTGAGCAGCTCCGTTGCGCGCATTGTGCCGGTCGTCGAAACATCGGTTGTATACACACCATTCTGCGAAATGCAAAATGCACCAAGCGGATCGGCCACACGCGCTAAGATAATCGCATCGCCCGTACTATTATAACGAACTGCTGCCGACGGATCGTTGGAGCGTAAATTCTCTGGCTTATTCCATATGTAACTACGAGAGCCAATACATAACCGCCCAAGTCCGCCGGCACCCTGTGTATCAGCGGCGACAAACCGCACCTCACTCTGCCCGATCGTCAAGCCATCACGTCGAATCAGATCACCGACTTCACGCCCCGACTGATTAATCGACTTTATCGTAATACCCTTATGATACATATTTGTTAGCTGAATCGTTGTTACTGCAATTGATATCAGCAGCACCGCAACGCCCGCCATCGCGAGCAACAATTCGACCAATGTGAATCCTCTACTTGTCGCCCTCTTAGTTTTTGCCATCATAAATCCTCGTTATCGTTCCTATTGTCGTTGGTACAGATGTACCAACGCTATCCCAGCACGCATTAACATATACATCATACGCATTGCCAGCTTCTTCACCAGGCTTGTGCGCTTCGGAGCGGACGACTTGGATAAATAATCCTTGAGCTTGCGGCGCACTCGCATTCGACAGATCAACACGCGCAAATACAGCCGGTTCAGTATATGCCGCTGATGTCGTCACGTCAACGACGCGCACATCGTTGCGGGCTGAATTTTGCGCCAAGAAAAATGCTTTACTACCGCTTGTTAGTCCGTTGTTCTCAAGCGTCGGACACCGATTGCTATTCTTTTCAACAAAATCCGTCACATTAGTATGCGATCCGTGACTCGCAGACTGGATCACGTATCGGCTACGGATTTGCTGCCACGCGTCGGTATGATGCGCCTGGATATAACGTACCATTGAAATCTGCGAATCAATCTGTTGGCGCACAAGCGTGATTTCAAGCGAACGCTGCGCTACCTGCATACCGCGGTTCATTAACGCATATGTACCGACAACAAGCATACTGAGTACCGTGAAGCTAAACATCACTTCAATCACCGTATCGCCACGTACAAACCGTTTCATCAGTTACAGCCCTCCGTACGCGTAACAACGCCGCTTGCGCCTGGCGCATCTTTTGCAATTACAACACCGAGTACTTGCCCCGCCAACCAGCCGGATGGATCAATACAGATGACCGAATCATTACGACGATTACCCTCTACAACAAGCTGATCTAGCATTACTGACGCTCGACGCATTGTATAAGTATGAATTACTCCGCTAATCGGCGAACGTACAATTGCAATCGCCCACGCATTATCGCCCGTTGCCGGCGGCTGCGTACGCACGCCCCAATCAAGCTGATAAGTCTGCGGCTGAACGCCACTATCAATAAACAACCGCCGATTCGCTGCCGCATCCGCCGTAAAAACTGCATCATCGCCGATGCCAGATTTCAAGAACGCGTTCGTCACTCCGGACATATAAATTGGCTGAGATCGGAATGTTTGTCCATTTGCTGTCGTGACCAGACGCCCGATAATCACGCACGTCTCACTTGTACCAGGCGGCGCAGAGTGGGCTGCTAGAAATGTGCCGTCTGCTGCACATTCACGATGGTTATCAATATCATTGCGCACATTAATTGTCTGCCCGTACTGCCCCTGAATATACGACGAAAATCCATCAACCGCATCGCGATACCGCTGCAACCCAAGCGTCGAACCGACTGATGCTAAGATTCCTGCTGCGAGCACACCTGTCACCGCCAGGAATAACATAACTTCGATGATCGTAAACCCGCGCGATGCCCTCTTCATACTGATTATTTTACCATAAGCGTAGCAGAATTAACACTAGAAAGTTGTCACTGCAAACAGCCATGTTATGATATGATGAGCTGCAAAATACGAGATCAACATGCCTAAAATAAATAGTGGACCAAATGGTATTTCACTGCCCGGCTTCAGTTTTTTGCTGATAAGCCCCGGCAACACGATAATACAGCCGATGAAGTTCGCCAAAAATAACGCCAAAAATGCCTTTTCCCAGCTAGCAAGCATGAGTCCGAGTCCGAGTCCGAGCTTCACGTCGCCCTCACCGATCCATGTACCATGCGATAAAACGCACAGTACAAAATACAATCCCGACATAATTGCTACAGCCCCCGCCAGCGACCATATATCAATATCATGGACAAGCACAAATCGCAGCACAACAACGATAAGTGCAAGCGCTGCATATGCCCAAGTGAGACGATTTGGCAATAATTGCCACTTTAAGTCATATGTCGCAAGCATCACGAGCAATACGAGCGACACCAACCACAAAGCAAACAATGTCCAACCCACAGCCAATACCCAGCCCACACCGGTAAGCGAAAACGGCCACCACACATATGACGCCACGAAAAGCGCCGCCATTATCAGCTCAATGACCGGCTCAAACCAGCCAATTGGCTTACGGCAATAACGACATTTTCCACCCGTTGACAGCCAGCTAACGATCGGAATTAGGTCATACCAGACGAGTGTATGATGACACTGCAAGCAACACGAACGATCGTGCTTGCCTTTTTTGCCCAGGAGCGGCTTAAGCTGCTTAAACTCATCCTTACTATAGGACTCATGGGCTTCTTTATCTTCGTATAGCTGCCGCGCGCGCAACCGCCACACCTGTGCACCAGCGAAGCTCCCCATAATAAGCCCGAGTACACCAAACAACCATGCCAGAATAGTCATATTCATATTGTTATTATAGCAAAGAGGTTGCGTTTTTCCGCAACCTCTTTCTATAATTAGCGAACCTTATTACAACTGCTGGCAGAATGCTGAACCGTTGCCGGCCTCAACCCGCGTCACAAGAGCATACTGACGCGCTGTACCAACTCTTAAGTTAAATGTACCGCTGCCTCCCTGCTCGCCACAAGTCGCTCTTGGGTAGATATCAATAGTAGCATCAGTTACAGTAACCGCCTGAGCTGCTGTCAGAGACGCCCTCACATTCACGGTTGTTGTATTTCTAGAAACGTGATTCTCCCAATACGGACGTAGCGCAGTATCAGTCAAAGTAGCCGCCCCTCTGTTGTTACTCGTCCAGCTATTTATTGCCGACGCCACCGTGCTCACATCTTCTTTGCGTGCCGTGTCACGCTGGCTGCTCTGTAATGCCGGCAGTGCGATAAACACCATCAAAAATATCAATGCCGCGATTGCCAGCACGAGCACGACTTCAATAATCGTAAATCCACGCTCTTTAAGTTGCTGTTTGCTCATATTCCCGTTCCACCTTTCTTATGAACACTTCTTATGGTTATATCTAGCATAACGCACGAGTGCGTCATTGTCTAGAGCTTCGTTAGTGAATCTTAGTCACTAAGCCATAAATAGGATACAGAATTGCCCCAATCAAGCCGCCCGCAAAAACAGCTAAAACGACCATTAACGCCGGTTCTATCATCGTCGAGATCGCTTTAATCTGCTCGTCAAGCTCATCCTCATAAACTTGCGCTGTCTTACCCATCATCTCATCAATTTTACCCGACTGCTCGCCGATTTTTATCATCTGCGGCACCATAAGCAGAATATAGTCCTCGTGTTCAAGAGCCGCCGAAAGTGCCTTGCCACTTTGCACTTTACCAGCAGCGCGCGTAATCTCTTCGCTTACAATCACATTATTCACGGCTTCGGATGATATCTTAAGCATATCAAGCATCGGCACGCCCGTTGCCAAAAGCGTCTGTCCAGTACGCGTAAACCGTGCCATATACAGACGGCGCATCATGCCGTTAAACGGTGGCATATTGAGCTTAATCGTATCAAGCGTACGAATACCGGCATCTGTTTTGAAGTACTGCCGCGCAAAGTATGCAATAACCGCTAGAATAATGAGCGCCAGCCACCAAAACTTTATCATAAAGTTTGATACTGATATGAGAACAGCTGTTAGAAGTGGCAACGTTTCTTTCATGTCACTGTACAGTTTTTCGACTTGCGGCACAATGGTAAATATCATAAATAGCATGACCGCAACCATTACAACGAGCACGATTGCCGGGTATATCATAGCGCCGCGGATTTTACTAAGCATAGCAGCGTCTTTTTCTTGCTGGGCGGCAATACGCTTAAGCGCTTCATCAAGCGTGCCAGACGCTTCGCCAGCAGTAACAAGCGCGATATAAATTTTATTGAACACCTCCGGATGTTTTGAAAAAGCACTCGATAGAGTTTTACCGCCCTCGACATCCGCAACAATCTCTTGAATAACCTCTTGCATACGCTTATTGCTCGTCTGGTCAAGCACAGTACGTAAACTCTGCGTTAGCGGCAACCCCGCGCCAATCAACGTCGCAAGTTGGCGCGAAAATACGATTTTGTCTTTGTTAGTAATACGATTTGCAAACCGCGCAAAGACATTGTTATCGCCGCCCTCTTCCTTAATCGTGAGCGGCATATAGCCCTGCTCAATCAATACTTTTGCCGCCGATGTTTCAGAATCCGCCTGCACAAGCGACTTTACGATTTCGCCTGTCGCTTTGTCGCGCGCTTCGTAGTTAAATTTTTTCACACTTTACCCCCTCATCAACCTTTCAAACTCCGTCAGATCAACAGCGAATTCCCGTGCGTTATCGTACGTAATCGTACCGCTTTGTACCAAATTTACAAGCGTACGATCCATCGTCTGCATACCCTGATCAGCGCCAGTTTGAATAATTGCGTCAAGCTGGTGACTTTTACCTTCGCGAATAACATTACGAACTGCCGGATTTGCTACTAAAATTTCAGCCGCAACAACGCGTCCGCCACCAATTGACGGTACTAAACGCTGCGAGCAAATACCCATCAAAATGTTTGCGAGCTGCGCGCGGATTTGCGGCTGCTGGTGCGGCGGAAAGACGTCGATCATACGATCAATACTTTGTGCTGCTGAGTTAGTGTGCAACGTCGCAAACACTAAGTGCCCCGTTTCAGCAATCGTGATCGCCGCCGAAATCGTCTCAAGATCACGCATCTCTCCAATCAGCACAACATCCGGATCTTGGCGCAAGCTTGAACGCAGCGCCGCCGAAAACGAGTACGTATCATAGTGGACTTCACGCTGTACTACTACTGACTTCTTTGACTTATGTGTAAATTCAATCGGATCTTCAATCGTGATGATATGCTGCGCCTTTTCGCTATTAACTTTATCAACAAGCGCTGCAAGCGTCGTCGACTTACCAGAACCAGTTGGTCCGGTCACGAGCACGAGTCCGCGTGGATAATCTGCAAACGATAAGACCACCGGTGGCAGCCCAAGTTCTTGCACAGACTTAATTTCATTTGGGATTAAGCGTAGCGCCGCCGCCAGATTACCGCGCTCATGGAACGCGTTTACGCGGAAACGTCCAAGTTCGCCAAACGCAAAGCTAAAGTCAAACTCTTTGTCTTTCAGCAAAATCTGCTGCTGATCTTCATCAAGGATACGAAATACCAAGCGTTCCACCGTCGCTTCATCAAGCGGCTGCGTCCCCGCAACCGGCGAAAGTGAACCGTCAACGCGCAACATCGGCGGTAGTCCAACTTGAATATGCAAGTCGCTCGCACGTTTCTTGACGACTTCTTCAAGTAATATTTCCATCATGAGTTCTTCGTTTTGCATAGCCTTCCCTTTCTTTTATGCGGTGTCTGCCGACGTCACGCGATTAACTTCTTCCAACGTAGTGATTCCTGTTAGCGCCTTCAGATAGCCGTCTTGGCGCATCGTGATCATACCTTGCTCAATTGCCTTATGCTGTATTTCGGCGCTTGTAGCGCGTTTCACAATTAAATTCTGAATCGCCTCGGTCACATCCATCACTTCAAAAATGCCAGCGCGCCCAGCGTACCCATGCGGTGTTGCCGGCGTATCACGCCCTTTCACTAAAGTATAAGCGGTTTGGCCGGCAAGTGGCAAGTCTTTATAGCCTAAATCCGCTGAAACGTTCGCAACTTCCTCTTTCGTCTTCGGTAGTAAATGCCCAACCGTTTCTTTAATCATCTGCGTTTCAAGCGGCGTCGACCAATACGCATCGCGCCGATTTGCCACGCGGCGCACCAGCCGCTGGCCGATAATTGTATTAACCGTGCTCGCGATCAAGAATGGTTCAATCCCCATATCCAGCAAACGCGGCAACACGCCCGCCGCCGAGTTTGTATGCAATGTCGAGAACACCAGATGCCCTGTCAGCGCTGCCTGCACACCAAGGTTCGCAGTTTCGCCGTCGCGCATCTCACCGACCATCACCACGTCTGGATCTTGGCGCAAAATTGAGCGTAATCCATTTGCAAACGTCAGACCGACGTCAGTATTAACCTGGATCTGATTCACGCCGTCCATCTTGTATTCAACCGGGTCTTCAAGCGTGACAATATTAATTGCGTCCGTTTTAATTTCCTTAATCAACGCATATAAGCTCGTCGATTTACCGCTCCCTGTCGGACCACTCGTCAGCACCATGCCATTCGGACGCTGAATGCCTTTGCGGATCGCACGCAGTGAACGCCCAGCGTAGCCCATCTGCTCCAGATCAAACAAATTTCCCGCTTTATCAAGTAGGCGAATAACGACCTGTTCGCCCCATACCACCGGACTGATCGCAATACGTAGGTCAACTTCTTTGTCGCTCACGCGCACTGTGAATTGTCCGTCCTGCGGAATACGATGCTCGTCAATCTTTAGGTTGGACAAAATTTTTATACGGCTGACCAGCGCCGGCTCAATACTTTTTGGCAACTGCATCACTTCGCGCAGCACGCCGTCAATACGGCAGCGGATCTTCAGCGATTTTTCAAGCGGCTCAATATGAACGTCGCTCGCGCGGCTTTTCACAGCATACTCAAGCACCGTGCTCAGCGCCCGGCTAATCGGCGAATCTTGCACGATTGTTTTTATATCGCGCGCCGCCTCTTGCGCCGCTTCTGCCTGTGAGACTTGCGCCGCCTCATCAACGCTTGATAGATCGGTCTTATACTGGTCAAGTACGTGCCGCACGCCCGCTTCGGACGCCATAAAGACTTTCAGCGGCCGCTGAATACGGTTCGCCAGATAATCGACCGCCTGCACGTTATTTGCGTCGATCATCGCCACCGCGAGGCGATTCTGCACCTCGGCAAGTGGCACTGCCATGAACCGCTCAGCAATATCAGACGGCAACAGCGACAAAATACTCTGATCAATGATACTTGATGTTAAATTAACATACGGCACACCCGACACCTGCGCAATTGCATGCGTCAACAGCTCTTCGTCAATCGTTCCGTTCGATGTGAGCGTCGCGAGGAGCGGCGTATTACTCTGCTTCGCCGTTTGCGCTGCTTGTTTGATGACATCACGAGAAACAAGCCCTTCGTCCGTTAAGAGCTTGATGAGCTTCTCTTGCATATCATCGGTCATCAACGCCATGCGAATATGCTCCGGTTAGCTCGACGATTGTCCGATAACTGTTTCAACTGTTGGGTTGATTGCTTTAGAATTAAACGTATCTTCGCTTGGTTTTTCGACAGTATCACTAATTTTTTCGATTGTATCAACCTGCGCACCTTTTGGCGACACCTTGAGCGCCGGAATATTATCAGCAATCAAAAACGCCGACAACATTGAAATTCCAGCAATCAACACAAGCATCGCAATATCGGTTTTTTTCACGGCTTTACCTCTTTCTTTGTTAACTGAATAGTTTTCGCCGGCAAATAGTATCCATGTCCGTTTATCGTCATGACAACGCGCGAGTCGCCTTGCTCAATCGTCATAGAGTCAATATCGACCACGCGAATAGATTTTTCAAGATTCTTCAATACATCGCGGAGTGCATCGGGATTCGCTGCCGATATTGACATCGTAAATGGAATTTGCTGCACATCTTTGACGTTTGATCCCGACGTTGCCGTCGTGCCGTCGTCCGTCGCAGCATCTTCACCAACCTGGAACGATTCAAGCTTCACATCCGGTGTCCGCGCTACTAAGCTCTGCACTGACGCGCCGAGCGCAAGCGCGTTATTGTCTGCCGGCAAAGCATCTAATATGACACGCAATGGCTCTTCGTTGTCATTCAACTTCACCGAGCTAAGCGCCGCATTTGTGTTCAATACGCGAATTTCGTCGCGCAGCTTATTGACCGCTTTGTTATTTGCCTGGAGCGTATTAACGGTATTTTGCTTTTCTACTACTACTTTCGATTCAAACACGATGCGCTGTATCAAGAATCCCGCGACCACGACCGCAAAACCAGCAATCACCGATGCACCAGCCACCCAGGCGAACATTGTGCGGCCCGATTTATAAATTTGCTGCCGCTTGCCAGCTGATTGATCTTTTTTTACCTCCGGCATGATTATTTTTCCTCCTTTTTCGACGAATTCGACGAAAATAGTCCGTCCGGCACATGCGTCTTTGAGTCGGTCACGTCGATGCTGCTGGTCGGCGTCACGATCGTGACATTTTTGTACCCATTCGACGTCAGCTCTTTCGGATATGAGAATGTCAGTGTAAAATGCAGTGCTGTTGAACCATCAGATTCCTGCGCATACGTCGTATTCGTAATCGTCACTTCGCTTGCGAGCGGCACCTCTTTTGTCGATGAGTCATCGCGATATTGAATTTTTGTATTCAAAATCGTCTTTTTCATAATGTCAGTCGCCGTAAAGCTATTTGCCGCTGAGCCGTCGATCGCAATTGACGTTTCCGACGGCTTAAATCGAATCGTCGAAATTTTGATATTATTTGGGGCTGGCGGATTAACCGCGCTCACAACCTCAAACACGCGCGAATTAATACCGCGCGCCTTATCCAGCTCCGACACATGCGCTAACTGGTTTTGGATCGTCACAATATCATTCACGCCCGACTGTCCGCTCAGCTGGCGGTAGCCCGACTTAATCTCGCCGTCTTTTACTAACCCCGCTGCGCTAATCGCGCCGAGTCCAACGCCAAGTACCGCAATCGCGCCACCTGCAACAATCATCGCCATGATTGATGCCGATACCACCATATTGCGCATTCGCTGCGCGCGCAGATATTCGCGCTTTACATCTGGAATCAAGTTTACTTCAATCATGAAAGATTCCTCCTTTTTGCTAAACCGATAGCTGTCGCGTATTCAGCTGCGACCGCCGCCAGATCCTGTTGCTCGGATTGCGACATCTGAATATTTTGCCACGGGTTCGCTGACGACGCAGGAGTGTTTGTCTTATCCGAGAAATATGCGTCAAGCTGCGGAATCGTCGAACCAAAGCCCGAAAGCAAAATCTGCGACACATTGACATTCGGATAGCGCGTCTGGAAAAACTTGATTGATTTTGACAGTTCCGAAGCAAAACTATCAAGCGTCATTTCAATCGCACGGTATACTTGTCCTTCTAGGCGATCTTTCGCGAGTCCGAATTTCAGGATAAATTGGCGCGCTTGATCTTCCTGCACGCTTAAGTTTTGCACCGTAGCCTTAACGAACGAGTTTAATCCCGTCGGAATCGTACGAATTAACCGCGGCGTATCGCCGTAAGTGATCGCAATGTCCGTCGAAAGTTCGCCCATATCGACCAGCATCAACGCAGTATTTGCTGCATTCGCTGGTACGAGCGCGCGCACCATCGCGAGCGGATCCGGCTCTTCAGCGATCACATTCAATCCAAGCGACTCAACCAACTCAAGCCGCTCCTCGCTGTAATCCTTTGACACGCTTGTTATCAAGACTTCTTCTTGATTCTGCGCTCGCAGCGAGCTGCCTAAAAGCGCCCAGTCAACTTTAGCATCGTCCGTACCCATCGGCACATACTGATCAATCTGGTACTTCATCGTTGCTTTTAGCTCGGCGTCGGACATCGTCGGAATGTCAACAACCGTTGTAAACGTTTTGCCCGACGGCAATCCGATCGCTACATTTTTTGTTTTAATACCGCTTTGCCCAACGGCAGTCATAATAACTTCGCCAAGCTGGCGGCGCGCCTCTGGTGAGTCGCTCGCGGTCACCTTGCGGTCAACCGGTACGTAGCCGTGCGCCACAAGATTCCAACTATTCTGGCCGGCTGCAGACAGCTGCAATACGCGCACTGCGTTGGTACCGATATCCAGTGCAAAAAAATCGCCCAGCCCTTTTTGAAATTTCATATAGTTCTATTATGCATAAGTCTTTCGAAAAACACAAGCATTTCACCAGTTTTCTCCTGTGCGGTATACTAGGGAATATGAGTCTATCAATTGGAATCGTCGGCTTGCCTAACGTCGGCAAGTCTACGTTATTTAATGCATTAACAAACAATGATATTTTAGCAGCAAATTACCCATTCGCCACGATTGAGCCGAATACTGGCGTCGTGCCCGTTCCGGACGAACGGCTGGAAACTCTTGCCGAGATGTATCATGCCGAAAAAATAATTCCCGCCACCGTAACATTCGTCGATATCGCAGGACTCGTCGCAGGCGCAGCAAGCGGCGAAGGCTTAGGAAATAAATTTCTCGCAAATATACGAAACTGCGATGCAATTGTGCACATTGTGCGTGCATTTGCACATGGCGACATCGTTCATGTGGAAAATAACGTCGATCCTGCGCGCGATATCGAAATTATCAATACCGAACTAATTTTGGCTGATATTCAGACGATTGAGACGCGCCTTGCCAAACTCACCAAAGAAGCCAAAGCTAATCCAAAAGCGCTTGATCGCGTCAACCGCTTGGGGGCAATCGTTACCGAACTTAAAGCTGGAAAGCCAATCAACGAACAATCAAACATCAAAGCAGAAGACATCGCCGACCTACATTTACTAACAGCCAAACCTGTCATTTATGTGTTCAATGTCAACGAAGAAACGTTATCAAACGACGCAGCCAAGCAAGAATTACGCGCGCTCGTGCCAAAATCACGCAGTTTGTTCATCTGCGCTAAATTAGAGGACGAGCTAAAAGGACTCAACGAAAGCGATGCGCTCGAACTATTGCAAAGTTATGATGTGCCGGAAACGGGATTGACGCAAATGATTCACGCCGCCTATGATATCCTCGGATTACAAAGCTATCTAACTGCTGGACCGAAAGAAGTGCGCGCCTGGACAATTCATCAGGGATGGACTGCACCGCAAGCTGCTGGCGTTATCCACAGCGATTTTGAGCGCGGATTTATCGCCGCACAAATCGTTAGCTATCACGACCTTGTAGCCGCTGGCTCAGAAGCGGCCGCACGCGCCGCCGGCAAAATCCGCACCGAAGGTAAAGATTACGTCATGCAGCCCGACGACATCGTTGAGTTCCGGTTCAATGTTTCGCGCTAGCCCCATTCAATGCCTAGCTCTGTATGATATTTCGAATAACTATTCACCATAACCACCCATAGCACCCGGCATAGAGGCGACATATTTTTCAACTTCTTTTTCATCAAGACCGTATTGCGCCAATACATCAACACCAAGCTCATCAATTTCCCAATCCGGTATAAATTGAAGTACACGCCTAGATATTTCAGCGCGATCACCGCCAAGGTCTACGAGTTTATTAATAAAACCTTCGCAGTATATCTCATAGCCATTCATCCCCGTCATTTCGTACGAGATTATATCACGCGCAATCATATTCTTCGTTTCATCGTCGCATGATAAGTTATTCACGGCATTTTTCAAACCATCAGCCCATCGTTCGATGTCAGAAGAAGCATAACCATTCCTGTTAGCCCGCATGGCATCTACTAATCCATTAAGATATTCGCTATTAACGCCTTTTTGCACTAACTTATCAATCGCAGCTCTACAGATAGTGACTTCTTTTCCATAGGATCTAATACTATTAGCTAGTATAACGATACTCACTCCTGCCGAAAATAGCTTATCTGCATTCCTCACGATTTCGTGATCATATAAATGCTTCATAACCTCGTTAATATCATTCGCAGTTGCAGATGGATTGTCCAACACTAAACCTAGATCGTCATCAAGGCTTCTACCTTGCAGCAATTCTTCAATACGCGGATCTTTGTAATACCCAAAGCCTTTAATCCTTCCGCTAAAGCGCAAAAATTTAATATCATCCGCCGTTAACTCACCGCTGCCCTTTACCCGCTCGTCAATTTCAGTCAAGCGCTTCATGTTCTTGACTTTTTCAAAGTACTCATCGCCACCTGGGAGTGTTTTTAGCTTCTTGTAGGCAATATCTATCATATTGCTCTCAAGGTTTTGATTAGGTTCAATACCGCGTACTTCTGCGACCACACCCCTCTCCATGCGAATCGCAATGCGAGGTATCGTGTAATTGCCCTGATCATCCAGAGTGTAATACACATAAAAATCACCCATCGACAACTGACGGTCAGCTATTCCAAAACGCGCAGAGCACCAGCCTGTCCCCTTGCTATACAGTGATTGTGATAAGCTCATCGCTGCCTCATTATAAATAAGCGCATTATACGCATATTCGCCGTTTTCTTCGTAAGAATCAGAATAGTCCGAACTCTGAGTCTGATCGTATTTCACCCACGTGCCCTCGGTTATTTCTCTCAGTTCCGGCGTAATGCCGCCAGTCTCAGCTTCGTGCAGGGCGTGCGCATAAAGCGTCGAAAAATTACCGTTATTCAGTAGGTTAGCCAACTTTTCATCATCAACTGCATCGCCTTTAACCACGCCGTGGTTGATTTTGTCCCAAACATACGCCAGAGCCTCAGCATTCAGCTCCGGCCACGGCGCGGTGGTGGATTTAGTACGCTTCTTAAACTTGCCCTTTTCCCTGTCAAATTCGCCCATTTTCTTGAGCGATTCCCAGACGTAGACCTTGAACCAATCTGGATAGATGTGACCATTTCCATCGCTACGCAAGTACTCCGACCATTCCATCAAACTTTCGGCTTGATCGTCTTGCAGTACCTCGACCGTCTCTTCTTTCATCTCATTGGTAATTTCCATGTCGCCATAGCCACGTTCACGGGCAATTCGTTTTTGCAAATCATAGTATGATGGCGGTACATCAGCTTCGGTAATCAATAAATTGTTAATCTCTTTCTCAATAAACTCTGGATTTTCATTAGTAATACCAAAATAACCACTCTCCAGCACTTCACTAATCTTAGCCTCGTTATTACCAAGCTTTGGGTGCTCTTGTGGTTGGCTATTTATTTCAATAAAACGCAGCGCACCCGAAGCGAGATTGCGCTCAAACACCCCCCCTAATAGCCTTTCGCCTATCGGTGACTGAGCAACAAATTGCTCTGGCGTTTTCCGTTTTACTTGTGGCATGTGGTGGACTCCTTCTCTATAATTCTTAAGTCAAATCGTTTGTCATGTTATCATAAATTTTATAATTTGTCAATAACATTGTAGTAATTGTTCTGGTAACATACATTTTGGTTCCCATTTAACTACCCGCCGTTTTTTGCTAATCGCAGCTCATAAAACCGCTCGAGGTTTCCCTTTACGCCAGCGACATCGCTATCTTTTTTGTCGATAATCACGAAGTAGTGCTTTGCCCACGCCTCGAAGTCAGCTAAGATTTGGCGGCGAATCGTATTATTTTTAATCACGCCGCTCCGGCCAAGCTGTCTGCGCCCCGCTTCGAATTGCGGCTTTACCATTGCAATAATTTTTGTGTTCAAACCAGCTAGCGTACGGACGTGCGGTAAAATTTGGCGCAGGCTAATAAACGACGCGTCGATCACAACAACGTCGGGCATTTGCGCGGGCGAAAAATCACGAATATCGGTTTTTTCATGTAACTCAACGCGTGCATCCTCGCGCAATTTCGGGTGTAACTGGTTCGTGCCGACATCAACCGCATAGACAAGCCGCGCACCATGCTGCAGTGCGTAATCGGTAAATCCGCCCGTACTGCTGCCGACATCAAGCACAACCGCGCCATCAAACGACACGGCAAGTTTATGCGCAACGCTCGCAAGCTTGAGCCCTGCCCGACTCACGTAGCGCTCCGGCGCATTCATTGTCACATCGCTCGTTTCATCAACGAATTCGCCCGCCTTTACCGCAACCCGCCCATTCACATGTATGCGCCCTAGCTGAATCCAATTTGCCGCCTCGCTACGCGTTGCCGCTAGTCCACGCGCAACCATCATTTTATCAAGCCGTTGTTTCATAGCCTCATTATACCAATCACGGATACATAATCCGTTCAATGTCGCGCGTCATCGCAGCAATAGCGCCATACGATTGCCCGCGCGTTAAAATCGTCATCACATACGTACCGCGCGGATGATGTACGATCGCTGTATCATTGACATAATCCCACACAAATCCGACTTTATCCCACACCTTTCCTTTGCTGCCCGCCGGAATACCGTAGCGGTATGGATGGCGGCTCAGCGAGCTCAGCAGCCGCTCGCGCTGCGCACCGCCAATAAGCGTCCCGCGCTCAAGACCAATCATATAGTTCGTCAGGTCGCGCGCTGATGTGTGCGCCGCCTCCGGGTGCGTGAATGTCGTCGCCGCACTAAAGCCGCGGCTATACAAATAGTCATTCAAGTTCGTACGCCCAAATTGGTTCAACCAATCTTCAGCGCAGGGGTTTGTGCTCGCGATTGTCATGCGGTCAAAGCACGCGTTCGTCGTCGTGCCGAGAATTGGCGTATTCCAATCGCGCTTGCCTTCGTTCATCTCTTTGAATAGATACAGCGCCACATATAATTTATATGTGCTGCCGCTCACGACGCTCTCAGTATCGCGCGCACCAAGCGACCATTTCTCGCCGTCGAGCTGCTGAATGCTAATCCATGTGTTCCAACGAGCCTTTTTATCAATGTATGCTTGCAACCCGTCGCGCGTTGTCGTATAGTCGCCGCTATACGCAACTTTCGGTTGAATCTCAATCATCTCAGCCACGAACGGCGAATGTCCTGTATGCTGCAACAGGTATTTTGTAAGTGTCTCAATGAGCGGCGGCGCGTTGACGCCCAAACCAGTTTCACCCGTCTCGCGACCCACCTCGCGGCCATTCTGCAGCTGAATTTTCGTCACGCCAGCGACGCGCCCGGCGCGCATCGTCACAACATCCGCGAGGTACGCTTGGAGCTTCGTATCGTCAATCCGCAGCGTCGTCTTACCTGACGCGTCTGTCCCAAGCATTAGCCATTGCGCCTTTTCTTCCCGCGACGGCGTAAACGTAATGTTGTTCGCTTGAATTTGGAGCGGCAATGCAAGCGCGTGTTCCGCCTGCGCGCGAACATCAGCCAGCGCCGCCGCCGTTTTTGCTGGCTGCTGCACCGTCCCAGCTACTGCAATCGTCGGCGTACCGTCATAGGCGATCACAGCCGAACGTACCGCCACTTGCACCTGCCCCGCGCTCACTTGCACGCCCGGCGAATCATGCTTCGCAATCAATTGCCCATTCTCAATTGATATCTCGGCGTTTTCCGGCGGGCGTGTTAGTTCTGCACTCAGCGTTTGGCTGAATTCACGCAGCGGCGTGTCAGAAATCTGCAGATCCCACTCACGCACCACTGGCAATTGCCACAATATCGACCCCGGCACAAACCGCAGCCAAAACGGATACTCCATAAGCTTTGCTGTCATATCGGTTGATTTTGGCTCCACGCCAACACTTGCTAATGTATATTCTTTCGATGTCGTATTTTCGCTTGAGAACCTTACATGCGCCATCTCAAACCGGTTGTTAACGCGGCCTTGCAGCTCCAGGTCAGTCTGCCAGCCAACCATCTGATCGCCTAGCTGGGCAAACGGCAACGCGCGATCAATCGGATACATCATTTGTCCAATAATTATACTCATTACAAGCAAAAACACCGTCCACACCATCACGCGGTGATGTTTTTTCTCGGGCATAAGCGAATAGTAGTGCCGGCTAAAATGTTCTTTCGTTTTTGCCGCGCGCCGCCGGAATGCAGTTGAGCGGCGCTTTGATGCATGTGCTGTTTGTTTTGGCTTTATTGCCATGCTCTTTAGTATACTACTTTTTGCGCTCGCGGTATTCGCCCGTTGTCGTGTCAATTGAAATCACATCACCAACTTTAATAAATGCTGGTACTTTCACAACAGCACCCGTTTCAAGCGTCGCATCCTTCAAGACACTCGAAGTCGTGTCACCTTTAACAACATCTTCAGTATAGGTCACTTCCAGATATAGATTTTTTGGCAGCTCAACAGTAATAACGCGCTCGCCGAAAAATTGCAATGCCAGCTCGTCGCCCTCTTTCAAGTATTGCTTCGCATCACCCACAGTGTCTGCTGGCAGCTCAAATTGTTCGAAACTTGCCGGATCCATGAAGAAAAACGCCGATCCGTCGTTATAGAGATATTGTACCGTACGACTTGTCACCTCAGCTGGCTCTATTTTCTCTTGCCCCTTAAATGTTTTAGGAATTACCGCCCCCGTGATTAAATTCTTCAATTTTACATTCACAATTGAGCCGCCGCGTCCCATAACTTTTTGGTTATATTCCATAACACGGTACGGCTGCCCATCAATTTGGCAAACGATGCCTTTTTTCAAATCGGTTGGTTGATACATAGTGCCTCCTTTGTTTATCCTGTAGAAATACTCACCAGCGCACGACTAGCATTGTAGTCACGCGCTGAAAAATTTTCTGCTATTGCCCTTGCGACACAAACGGCATCAGTGCCAAGTGGCGCGCGCGTTTTATCTCGCGTGCTAGCTGCCGCTGCTGCTTGGCGGTCAAGCCGGTTTTACCAATCGGCTCAATCTGACCGTACGGATCAATAAAGCGCAACAGCGTTTTTACATCCTTGTAATCGAATGCGACTGGCGCATCCTTACGTAATCGCTTTGTCATACTAAAACTCCTTTTTAGAATGGGATCTCGCTGAGGTCAATCGGCTTGTCGTCGATATCCTCGACCACGACATCTTGTGATTTATTATTTGTTGATTGATTGCTGCTTGGTGCGCTGAGCGACGGATCATCGCTACGCCCGCCACCGACAAAATTGAAATCTTCGACAACAACTTCAACCGCGGAGCGCTTATTGCCGTCCTTGTCTTGATAACTACGCTGATCTAAGCGGCCACTTACGAGCAACGGCGAACCTTTACGTACATACTGCGCGATAATGTCGCCAACCTTGCCCCACGCTACACAGTTAATAAAACTGGTTTGATCTTGCTGCTGTCCATCCTGCCCGCGCCAACTGCGGTTAACAGCAAGGCTGAAGTTCGCTACGCTTTGCCCGCTTGCTGTCGTACGCACCTCAACATCGCGCGTCAGGTTGCCCATGAGTATTACTTTATTAAACCCCTTTGCCATAAGACCTCCTCCTTATGGTTTACTGTTACGCTTCTAAATCACTACTTGCTTCGCCGCGCTCTTCAGCACGCTTTTTTGCTTCAACAAGTGCGGTACGCGCTTTTTCGTCGACTTTCACAAGCAGGTAGCGAATCACGTCATCACTAATATTGAGCGCATTGCTGATTTTCAGCGGCGCCGCAGCTGGCAATTCAACATTCAACAGCACATAGACGGCGAAATCTTCGCCTTTAATTTTATATGCGAGGCGTTTTTTGCCCCAATTATCTTCTGACAACAGCTTGCCGCCATTGTCAGCCACGAGTTTTTTAACCGCACCGAGACTCTTATCAAGCTCTGCCTCGCGATCAGGACGAATTAGCACGGTCAATTCGTACTCTTTCATACGTTATCACCTCCTTTGGTATCCGTACGGATGGTTGCGTTATCGCACGCAACCTTAGGTTTAATATCAGGGTAATTATAGCAATTTCGCGCGTAATTGTCTAGGAGCCATTATCAAGCTCGTCGACGCTGCTGATAAGTACTTCACGCGGACGCGAACCGTCTGCCGGTCCGATAATTCCTTGTTCTTCCATCTCTTCAATAATACGCGCCGCCCGCGAATAGCCGATGCGTAATTTGCGTTGCAATAAGCTTGTCGACGCTTTACGCATTTGCACAACAACGCTCACTGCATCGCGAAACATATCGTCGCCACCCTCGTTGCCGAAGTCCATCACCACGCCGCCTTTACCGTTAAGCTGCACCGGCTGGCTAATGATTTCATTGTTATACTGCGGCGCCGACTGCATACGCACGTGATCAGCAATTTTGTTCACCTCATTATCCATCACCCACGCACCCTGGATACGCTTCGGTTTCGGCATACTAGCGGTTTTCATAAGCATGTCACCCTGCCCCAGCAACTTCTCCGCACCCGCTTGGTCTAGGATTGTAATACTATCCGTCTGGCTTGCCACAGTAAAAGCGATGCGCGCTGGCACATTCGCTTTAATGAGCCCAGTAATTACATCCACGCTCGGACGCTGCGTTGCTAGCACTAAGTGTATGCCAACTGCACGCGCTTTCTGCGCAATCCGCACAATCAGTGCTTCAACGTCACGCTTCGCGATCATCATTAAGTCTGCCATCTCATCAATCACGATCACGATGTACGGCATCTTACCGCCATCAACTTGCTGTACATTACCCGCCTCATCTTGAACGCCAATTTTCTTGCCCTTCGACTCAACCTTCTGATTATATGTCTTAATATCGCGCACACGTTCATCTGCGAGAAGCGTGTAACGGCGCTCCATTTCATTCACAGCCCATTTTAGCGCGCTTACCGTCTTTTCCGGCTCGACGATCACCGGCGTTAACAAATGTGGAATGTCTTGATAAGGCGCCATTTCGACCTGTTTCGGGTCAACAAGGATGAGTTTTAGATCGCTTGGTGCGTTTCGGTATAGCAAGCTGCACAACAGCGTATTAATCATTACCGACTTACCGCTACCCGTTTGCCCCGCCACTAATAGGTGCGGCATTTTATTAAGCTCACCAACAAACGGCTGCCCCGAAATGTCTTTGCCAATAGCAATGCTGAGCGGTGCTTTACTCTTACGCCACTCGCTGCTGTTTAGAATGCCGTAGAGGCGCACATCAGCCGCTTTTTTGTTTGGAACTTCAATACCGACAGCCTTCTTACCTGGAATTGGCGCTTCCATGCGCAAACTTGACGCTGCTAGATTCAACGCAATGTTTGTCTCAAGCGCTGTAATGCGATTTAGCTTAATGCCAGCAGGCGGTCGCAGCATGTATTGCGTCACCTTCGGACCAATATTTGCGCCCTCCATTTCGACGTCAATGTTAAACTCATGTAGCGTATCCTGTATAATACCAGCATTTTGCTTGATATCACCTACGTCGGCAGGCGATTGACTCTTCTCAAGCAAATCAAGGCTCGGAAACTGCCAGTTCGGATCGCTCACCGCAAGCATCGCGGCTTTTTCTTCCGGCTCGTCTTTCTTTTCATGAGCGTGCAACGCCGCAAGTTTCAGCTTCTTCTTATCCGCCTCAGTCATCGTAGGGACACCTTCGTTGAGTTTGAACTCGCTCATAGCTTTTAGCTTTGGTTTGGAAGCTTTACGCATTACCTCAACGTTCGCCTCATTTTCCGCTGTTTCTTTACTTGACATAACTGCTGTTTTTAAAAACTGCAGCACATCATCAAATGACAGCTGGAATATGAATGTCATCGTGAGCGCAAGCAGTAAGATGTATACAAAAATCCCGACGGGCGCACTCACAAGGGAAAGCATCAATGAGTTTATGCCGTCGCCCAGCAAGCCACCGCCCGACGGACGACTTCCCTGCTTTGCCATTATCAGCCCGCAAATACCACTGCACCATACAACAACAAGCGGCGATGTGATCTTCACGCTAAGCGACAACCGGTTACCTTCAGCACGGAACGTTTCCACTGCAATGAAGACTGCAACAATCGGCACAACATATACTGCCCAACCAATCATATCTTGCAGCGTATGCTGCAGCCAATCCAATACCGGACCACCTGCACCAAACCACGATACAACAATCAACACGGCGCACGCCATCAATAGCACTGCCGCCGCCTGCTGCCAATACCCCTCCGGCAACTCGTGCTGCGGCGCTGCTTTGCGGCGTGTTGCCGCACGTTTGGTTGATTTCCTTTTTGCCATCCTTTCCTATATTACTCCGTTAGCTCCTTTTCCTCCACACTATCACTGCACCGCCAATACAACCACCAGCACACGCAGCAATAGCGAACACATTTGTACCAGTGCTTGCGAGAGAAGCAGTTACATTACTGATAACTTCGCCAGGATTAGGTATTACTGGACGACTAATCGCTAATGTTTCAGTGGCACTAGCGACAACAGTAGCGTCAGGATCAGTGTCGGCAGTAAACTGAGCGCTTACCGTATTTGTAACAGTCGCACGATCAAGCGCAGTCGTTGTTCGAACGTTCACTGTAAGCGTCTCATTTGCAGCAAGGGCGACAACGACATTGAGGCGCGTTGGATTAACTGGCTGATCAAAATTGCACGTATTAATCGTTGAGTTGGTGCTCGTCACGGCACAAACAGCGCTATTCGCAACAAATGCGCTTTGACCCGGTAACTGATCAGTGGCTGAAACAGTTTGCGTTGCATCATTCGGATTACGAATTGAGATCGTCCACTCTACTTCATTCGTTTGCCGGTTAAGAAATTTTGACGATTTCGTTACAACTGGAGGGTTGATCGAAATTGAAAGCTTAAGCGTGTTTGGTGTTGTATACACGTTGCCAGCAAGATCCGTAAATGTAATTGTGATATCATGGTCGCCCTCAGCAAGAGCTGGCGCAATACTATTATCCGGCAACGTCCACGTGCCATTGCCATTATTAATAGCATTGTAGGTTACACCACCAATCTTTACTGTAATTGTAGCGTGCGGATCATCAACGTTCCCTGTTAACGCCGGCGTCTGATCGCTCGTTTTTCTCGTAGTGAGCGAGCCGGTTGGCGCAGTCGTATCGATAACCAGCGACAGCGGGTGTGATGGTTCGGAAACATTACCAGACGAAGTAGTCGTTGTGTACGTAATCGCATGCGTACCTTCAGAAAGCGGCGGATTCATTGTTACGGAATACGTACCTGCACTCGTACAAACAATCGTCTTGAATAAAACGCCGTTATCATACAGCTTTAGCGTATCGCCTGCGCGCGTGCACACAAAGTCAACGATCGTTGGCGTGAGAGTGCTTGTGATATTGTCCGTATTACTCGCACCAGTGTCAGACGACGGATCAAGATGCGGCGTAGCAGGTCGAGCAACGACATCAGTATCTACAACATACTGCTTGCTTACCGTACCCGTAGCCTGGTTACCGGCATCATCAGCAGTCGTAATGCGCACGTCAACTGTATGGTTAGCGTCAGCAGCAAGGTCGCTGCCGGCAACAGTTACAGACCAAGTGCCGCCGGCAGCAACATGTGTAGTCTTCGCGACCCCATTAACGGTAACTGTAACCAAATCACCTTCCCTCGCTCCAGTGACAGTGCCTGTAACTGTTTGGTTGGTTTTTGACTCGGCTATATTAATGATATTATCCGGCGTAATACTGTTAACGGTAATAACCGGTGCTGGCGGCGGTGTCGTATCTATCACGACAACAAGACTCGGTGAAGCAGCTGATTCATTATTGAGCGCGTCAGATTCAGTGAATGTGACTGTGTGCGAACCATCGCCTAACGCGGACGACGCTACAACAGTCACCGGGCCAATAGCAGTGCAGGCTGCTGTTCCGCGAGCAACACCATCAATATACAGTGTCACATGACCGCCAAGCTCGCTACACCGAAGAGTGAATGTCGGCGTAGTGACGTTTGTAATGTTATCTGTATCACTGATGCCGCTGTCTGAGCTAGCAACAAGATCGGGCGCAACAGTTGGTGTAGCAGGCGGCGTTGTATCAATGACAGTAAAGGTGAAAACGGTATCAAGCGTTTGGCCTTGGCTATTAGTGACACGAACACACACGTGCACCGGTCCAGAAACAGCCGCGGCACTTCGCGACAGACTAAGCGTATTGCCAGAGACGCTAAACAGATTATCGTGTGCAGACGGCGTAGCGCACGTTAAACTGTAGGTAAAAGTATCAAGCGGCGTAACGGTCGGGTCAGTATCAACAGTGGTCAGCGTGCCAAGAGCGTGCGGTACCGGCGTCGTACTATTAAACGTTGTTGTACCGGTGAAGGTTGTCGTAGCCGGCTGGTAGATAGCGCAGTCCTTGCTATCAGTGCCGCCCAATGTCCAACCATGGCCACCAGGCTGTTGTTGCACAAGATGAGCGCGAGCCGATTCAGCAACGCAATACTTCAATTTATCAACTCCTAGTTTTACGTTTGGCTTGACGGATTGCTCATCCCACGATATCAATGCTGCGTCATAATTTCCCACTGATAGTTTACTGCCTGATAGCATATCCTCAGCGGTATTTGCCGCCGTAAGATTCCAGTTGCTGAGAGATTGATTAAATGAAGATGCTTTTTCAAAAGTATGCGAAAAATCGGTTACCTTAGCGGTGTTCCAGTGAGAGAGATCTTGATTGAACGCTTCCGCCGATAAGAATACCGCCCACAAAGTGGTGTTATTCGATAAATTCCAATTACCGACCGGCTGGTTAAAAGCTTTTGCGACCCAGAATACACCACCAATGTCAGTAACATTTGAAGTGTCCCAGGTATTAATTGAGCTACTGCCACCGTTGTTGAATGAGACCGCCTCTCTGAACATTCTATGAAGCGATGTAACGTGGCTAATATTCCAGCCGCCAATGTTTTGATTGAAAGCCCTTGCCGACTCAAACACAGATTCCATACTTGCAGCCTTGGCAGTGTTCCAACTGCCAATAGAATTACTGCCGCCGTTATTGAACGCTGTTGCGTTACTAAACATGTGCTTCATATTCACCACATTAGCCATATTCCAGCCACCAACCGGCTGATTAAATGCAGACGCCCGATGAAACATTCCTTCCATGGTTGTGACGTGAGCGGTATTCCAGCCATTAATTGAGCTACTGCCGCCGTTGTTGAATGCTGTGGCGCCATCAAACATATAATTCATATTCGTCACGCTGCCAACGTCCCATGACCCAACGTCGCGGTCAAATGCCCGAGCGCCATAGAACGCGTTACTCATATTAGTCGCCTTCGAAGTATCCCAATGGGAAAGATCCTGATTGAAATTCTCCGCATCCATAAACACAATCGCGAAACTCGTCGCATTACTCACGTTCCAGCTACCAACCGGCTGATTAAAAGCTTTTGCGCCCCAGAATACCCCCTCCATGCTTGTTGCCTTAGCGGTATTCCACGCACTAATTGAGCTACTGCCGCCGTTGTTGAATGCCGCCGCATCGTTAAACATACGAGTCATGCTTTCAACGTTTGACATATCCCAACTGCCAATATTTTGATTAAAGTTACGCGCACGCACAAACATGGTGTCGGTATATTTTACATTTGATGTATTCCACGCCCAATTTGCGCCTTCACCCTTCAACGACGTAGCATCTCCAAACATACCGGACAAATCCTGCACTAACGAAAGATCTGGAACATCAGATGCCTTAACGTCCATATTTGAACACCCATAGAAGGCGTTCATCATCGACCTCCACTTACCCGTGCCCCACTGATCGACAGAAAGCAACTTCAGTTTATCCCCTTGACCGCTAAAGCTCACGCGAGGTATCGCGCTTGCGATACGAACCGTATACACACCCGGCGTTGAATAATTACATGTATGCGGCGTATTTGCAGCAACCGATGCGTCAACGACGCCGTCATTATTACAGTCAATCGTATATGCGTCACTACCCAATCCCGGATACGTGAATTGCGTATCTGTTGACGCCCCGTTAAGTCCCGCGCCTTTCGTTGTATCAATCGTTATCACGAAATCTGTACTATTAATTGCATCGGCACGAGCTCGTGAATTATATGCAAACCAATATGCTGCCGACCCTCCCCCGATCAGCAGAGACGCTAGCATCAACAAAGATGCCCGTCTTCTGTGCTTCTGTACAACTATCGTTAACACGTTTTTCCCTCCCGAAGTTGTTATTTGTTTTTAACGCCCTATCACAATAATGCTTATACAAATCCTATCATAAACTATGATAGATTATTTAGCAACCCTCATTGCTTAAAGCATGCAGCTAGTACGACCGGC
This sequence comes from Candidatus Saccharimonadota bacterium, assembly GCA_013333675.2. Lineage (GTDB taxonomy): Bacteria > Patescibacteriota > Saccharimonadia > Saccharimonadales > Saccharimonadaceae > Saccharimonas. Next base: position 27,546 of record JABCOJ020000021.1, read on the forward strand.
TATCTGGCCGTTTGCGCGGTACGACAGTTTCGGTATCAGGTACTTGTTTACGCGGAAATTTCCGTTTAGACGGCGCAGGCATAAGCGGCTGTTTTGCCACACGCGCATTCATCTGCGGGCGCTGCGCAACAGTTTTATTCACACCAACTTCATTGATAACCGGGATAACGATCGGCGTACGACGCGTCTGATCGTAGAGAATGTGTGTAATTTCGTCGCGAATCTCTTTCTTAACCACCTCAATATCGTACCGCCCAGTGAAGCTACGCGACGCCTTCTGCTTAAGATACTGGCGAATCATGCCCATCAACTCTTCATTATCGCGCAAATAAATAAACCCGCGGCTAATAATATCTGGGCTCGTAAGCAGTCGTCCTGTACCGCGCTGCACTGTTAGCACGACGACAAACATACCCTCTTGGCTCATGTGAATGCGGTCTTTTAACACGACTTCACTCACGATTTCCCCTGCATCATCATACATAACACCGCCGGCGTGAATACGCCCGATCTTCTTCGCGCCATTCGGGGTGATTTCGATAACATCGCCCGGGTCGCACACAAAGATATGATCGCGCGGAATACCGCATTCCTTTTCTGCCAGCTCTGCATTATGCACTAACATATGAAATTCGCCGTGGTTCGGAATATAATACGTTGGCTTCACCGCGTTGATAACCCGCACGTGATCATCATAATATCCATGCCCTGACAAGTGTAGCGGCCCGACGCCCGTAAGGTGTGTCTTGCCATTTTGAATGATTTCACCACCCTCGCGCATCAGTCCGTCAACGGTACGCACGACATATTTTTCGTTACCTGGAATCGGGTTTGAGCTAAAGACGACAACATCTGAGCTCTTAATCTTTACATATTTATGCGCACCCGTTGCCATGCGGTTAAGTACCGCGTTAAATTCACCCTGGCTACCCGTACAAATAATCGTCACCTTATTATCTGCCATTTTGATAATATCTTCCATTTTGACAACCGTATCTTTCGGTACTTTGATTACGCCCGTACGCAGTGCCACTTCAAGGTTTTGAATCATGCTAAAGCCGGCAAATGCCACTTTACGTCCATGACGCTGTGCTTCATCTAAAATTAGCTGGATACGATGCAGCTGGCTCGAAAAACTGCTAATGATGATACGCGAGCCTGCCCATTTATCCATAACTTCGCCGATACTGTGCTGGATATCAAACTCACCATGCGTATGAGTACCTGCCGATTCGCAGTTTGTCGACTCGTTCAGGAAGGCCAAGAAGCCTTCAGTCTTCGCGATTTCTTGAATACGGTCAAAGTCAAACTTCTTGCCATCCACTGGGTTCTCTTCAATGCGCCAGTCGCCGCTGCTTAAGATATTGCCGACTGGCGTACGCACCACGACCGCCGCCGAATCAGGAATTGAGTGGTTTACGCGCACTAACTCCACGCTAAACGAGTCGCAAAGCTGAATACTATCGTGATTCTCCGGGTTCATTTCGTGGTACTCCGGCTCGTATGTGCTATCGGTTTCTGCTAACGTGCGTTGCAGCATGCCAATCGTAAACTTCGTACTATATACAGGCGCGGGAATCTTCGAAATAAAATGCCGGAATGAACCAATATGATCTAAGTGCCCGTGTGTAAAAATATGCGCGCGGATACGGTGTTTATTCTCCTCAAGCCAAGTAATGTCCGGTGTGATATAGTTAACGCCTGGGTAATCACTGCCTGGAAACAAAAAACCCATGTCGATCACGATAATATCGTTATCGTATTCAATCGCGGTCATGTTCTTACCTATGCCCATCTCGCCGACGCCGCCGATCGGAATAATTTTCAGCGTTGGACGCGGCGCGCGCGGTTTTTTCGGCTGCATCGTCAGGCTAAATTGCTTGCCGCCATAGCCATTATATACAGACTTATTCACCGGCACGTTAATCACATGCTGCGACGCCTGCGCTTGCACGCCCTCGCTCGTGCGGCGTTGCGCCCGAAAAACTTCGCCTTTGCGTGTCGTCGTGGCGTCAAGCACAGTATTACTGGTTTTTTTACGTTGTTGCGGGCGCTTAGATGCGTCGTCCGCCTGTGGTTTTGCGAGTCGCTGCTGACCCATAGATGTCACTCCTTTAATTAAAACTATTTGAAATCTTTAGCTAAAGCGAGGGAAATCTTACTCAAACATACTCTAATCGTAGATATTCCCAAGTCAAAACGTTAATTGTATTATAGCAAATAAGCGATATAATATCAACTCCGTGTATGCGCCGGTAGGTAGAGGTAGGTACATTCTTGAGTTTCCGCAAATTTTCACAGCACTCCTAATATCGCCTATACCTAAACAAGCAAGTTCTCAAAAAACGCTAAAATATATAAGGAATCATTTCCCTTTTTTGATATGTTGAATTGCAATATCATTATAAGAATCATCGAATTGATCCTTATAATGAATAGCATTCACACTTTTATTGCAGTTTGCGGAAACTCAAGGTACATTATATTGCTTTGTCTCAAAAGGTATGTTACAATAACAGCGTTAACGTACCATGTTGTATGATTAGCCCTTGAAGTGTCCTCACGGGCACTTCTTGTTTTTTACAATACTCTGGAAAGATTTTTAAGCTCCAACGGTACTTGCAGCCTTATTTCATGATTGGTTGCACAACACCCGATGGCGCTTCTATCCACGATAAGCTTTAATAAAAGTTACTTCTTAATATTAAGCTTCGGATAGACCCGACAGTACCACCTTAGCCCTTCAACACAACACCAAATACCAGTATATTCCGGTGGCTAACACCACCGGAATATTTTTCTTGGTTAGTTTGTTACGCTTAGACTTTATAGTTCGTACATCTGAGTTAGCTTACTGAAGTTGTGTTTATACTCCCCAGAGACTAAGCAAACTGCTTAAACTTCTCTCGGGTCGGCGCATAAAGGCACGCCGTCTATTTTTACTATAGACATTTACTCTTTAGCTTTTTTCAACAATAAATTATAAAGATCTTGTTCCTTATTAGATAAACCATATTTATCAAGATCATCTGTTACACTACTCACCGGATCCTTTACATCCGGAAGATTAGGGTACTTCGGCAATTTCGTAGTATAGTCCTTCGACGAATAAATGTTCGCCATCGTGACGTAATATTCTCTCAAACTATTATAGTAGCTGATCATTGTTTCAGCGTATTTCTTCGTATCGCTGTCATCGGAATTTTTCATCTTATTCAGTACCTTCGAGCAGTCTGCAATACTTTTGTCAAACTCCTCGCCAGCTTGAGCGCCAGTCTTATCAAAATATGAGACGTATCCGACAGACGTGCCATTACAAACTTCTATAGAGCTTACATAGTCTGGATATACGTTCACAAACCTCTGCAGTAGTTGTTTTGCTTTATTATACTCGCTACGGTACTCCTGATATAGTTTCTTTACCTCCGGATCACGCATCGCTTTTGTTTTTTCAAGCTTATTGAAGTGAGCGTCCGCCTCCGTCAAAGCACCTTCTATAGCCTTCTTAACTTGGCTCGCGTCTTTCGTCTTCGATATCCCTTTTTCCAGATTGTCGGAATATTTAAAATCAGACATCATTTTAGCGGCATCTTTATAGTCTTGCTTACTTGGGCCGCTAAGCAGTATAACCGCAACGACGATACTAACGATTAACAGCACAAGCGCGATACTTCCCCCGATAATTCCCCACAACAGCCCTTTGCTCATACCCCTTTTTGGCATCTGGCCAGGCATCATTGGCGGTTGCATTGATTGCATTGGAGCTCCCGGCATCGGCGCCGGAAAAGGTTGTCCGGTTTGCGGCGCCGGCGGTTGACCATTGACTGGCTGCGCAGGTGGCGGCGTCTGCAACATCGGTGGTGTTGGCTGGTTATTCATATTCCCCCTTACCTATATTGTTTTAGCTTATTATAGCAAAAGGATAATCTACTGCATATAGCAGTTTACCAAGATGTCGCAGCGCGCAATATACTATCACTGTGCTACGTCCTTCATCGTTAAGCTTAAACGCCCGCGGTCATCGATATCCGTTAGCTTCACGCGTACGCGCTGCCCCTCTTTCAGCACGTCCGTTACCTTGCCGACGCGTTTATTTGATAGCTGTGAAATATGAAGCATGCCATCGACGCCCGGTAAGATGTTGACGAACGCACCGAAATCTTTAATCGTAACGACCGTACCTCTATACGTTTTGCCAACTTCCGGTTCTTCAACTAAACGTTTAATCCACGCAACCGCTTTCGCAATTGACTCGCCGTCCGGGCTTGCTACCGTAATTAAGCCGTCTTCTTTAATATCAACCTCAGCGCCCGTCTCGGCAGTGATTTTGTTAATCACCTCGCCGCCCTTACCAATAACCACACCGATTTTTTCCGGATTAATCTTAAGTTTTTCAATGCGTGGCGCGTACGGGCTGAGAGTTTCGCGCGGCGCTGGTAGAATACTTAGCATATGCTCCAAGATAAAGGCGCGCCCCGACTTTGACTGCTCAAGCGCTTGGCGCAGCACGTCAACCGGCAAACCGTGTACTTTCATATCCATCTGCAAGGCAGTGATGCCCTTGCTCGTACCAGTCACCTTAAAGTCCATGTCACCTGCAAAGTCCTCAGCATCAGCAATATCGCTTAGCACATACGGCGTCTCGCCATCCATCATCAAACCCATTGCGATACCGCTCACTGGCGCCGTCAGCGGCACACCAGCATCCATCAACGCGAGACAACTTGAACACGTTGCCGCCATTGACGTTGAGCCGTTCTGCGACATAATTTCCGTTACGCTGCGAATCGCGTACGGAAAGTCCTCAACGCTCGGCAAAACTGCCGTAAGCGCGCGCTCCGCCAAATAGCCATGTCCGATTTCGCGGCGCCCCGGGCTGCCCATACGCTTAACTTCACCGACAGTATAGCCTGGTGCATTGTAGTGGTGCATGTAACGCCGCTCGTCGTCAGTCCGCTCCATTGTATCAACTAGCTGTGCGTAGCTAAGCGGCGCAAGCGTCACGATATTCATGCCTTGTGTCACACCGCGCGTAAACAGGCTCGAACCATGGGCGCGCGGCAAAATGCCAACCTCGCTTGACAGCGGACGGATTTCTGTCAGTGCACGGCCATCAGGACGCTTGCCGTCTTCAACAATACCGCGGCGCACGTCTTTATGCAGCGCCATCGTGAAAGCTTCGTCGTATTCGTCACGAACCTCATCGTAATCAACTTCGCCGTCAAGGGATTTTGCCATCTCCTCGTGGAATTGCCAACGGATTTCGTTGACAACTTCGTTGCGCTCCGGGTACGGGCGGCGGATTTTTTCGCCTAACTTGCCATCAACCCAGGCGTCAGCCGTTGCCTGAACGGTTTCATTGGGCAATACTAACTCATACTCCTGCCGAACAGGCGCAACTTTTTCTGCCAGCTCTTTCTGCAAGCGAATTGCCGGCTGCATCATCTGGTGCGCCCATGTCATCGCATCGACAATCACAGTTTCCGATACCTCTTTAGCACCTGCTTCCACCATTGTAATACCATGCTCAATGCCGGCGACCACTAAGTCTAAGTCGCTCGCTGCACGCTCTTCTGGCGTTAAGAACGCCGTAAATTCGCCGTTCACGCGCCCGACACGCAAACCGGCCACTGGTCCGTCAAACGGCGTGCCGGTCAGCATAAGCGCACTCGACGCCGCAATCATCGCGATTACATCAGGACGAAATGCCGGATCCATGCTCAGCACCGTTGCTACCACCTGCACCTCTTGGCGATAGCCTTTCGGAAATAGCGGACGAATCGGGCGATCAATCAACCGCCCAACCAACACCGCATCGTCGCTCGGGCGACCTTCGCGCTTAATAAATCGACTACCCGATATCTTGCCGGCTGCATAAAACTTTTCTTCATAGTCAATGCTCAAGGGAAAATAGTCCAGCGTCACTGGTCGCGAACCGACTTGCGCACTACCTAGTACCACCGTATCGCCGTAGCGCACCAGCACACTTCCAGTCGTGCGAAAACCGACGCGGTTAACCTCTAGCGTGAGCGGACGACCGCAAAAATCAGTCGTGACAGAGAAAATTTCTTTGCCACTCGGGTTAATAATACTCATATTCAGAGCTCCTTTCTTGTAGCAGAAGAGTAACAGGTGTAAACTTTGCATGATCCGCCCGAAAGGCAAAGGGCAAAATTTATATCCATCACTTTCTGCCAGTTACTATACTCTTATTATATCGCACTCACCGCGTATCTGCTACAATGAGTTGTAACGAATGAACATCCGTTCCTCTGGCTATCATCACTAAAAAACCAAGGAGAATCTATGGAATACTACACCGGACGGCGCATTAATGTCCGCGCCATCATCTATAAAGATGGCAAGCTACTTGCTGTTAAACACAAGCATGGCGACAACATATCACACTATTACGCTGTGCCCGGCGGTGGGCTTGATCCGCAAGAATCGCTGATCGACGGATTAGCACGCGAGCTACACGAAGAAACAGGCATAGACGCCGTCATTGGCAATCTATTATTTATCCAGCAATTCCCATCTGCGCGTGCTGGTTACGCCGAAGAGCTAGAATTCTTCTTTGCTGTCAAAAACCCTGACGACTTCACCAACATTAACCTTGAGAACACCAGCCACGGTATTAAAGAGCTCGCTGTGTGTGAATTTGTCGATCCTGCTAGCGTCACGCTCTATCCCGAGTTTCTACAGTCAATTGACCTTGCGGATTATATCAATAACGACCGTCCAGCACTTGTTATTGATAATTTGCATGAAATACATAAAAACTAGCAAAGCCCTCTTTCCGCCGGCATTTTAAGGTACGCGCGCTAATACAGCCGCAAACTTATACTAATTCAACGTTTTCCCGCGCCCACTCTAACGCCGCCTCGGTTCTCTTGCGCGCCTCCAGGCTTTTTTGAGTTGGACGGTCGCTGCCCCACCACTGCCGCCATGCCCAGTCTGTCGGATTAAGACACTCTAAACAGTCCATATGGACGAGCGCGCCATTAACGAACGTCTCATTGCGTTCAGTGTAGACAAGCGCGTAGCCGCTGCGTTCCAGTGCTTTTCGGCTGCCACCATTTGGCTGTAGCACTGCCGATTTTATACGATGCAGCCCCAATTGCTCAAATGCGAAATATGTCCGTGCTTTGTGGCACGCACTCGCGATTCCCCTACCCCAGTAGCTTGCATCACAGATCACTGAACCACTAACCGCCTGGCGAATATGTTTACGAAGCTCCATATCCGTCAATGCGCTATTGCCGATAAGCTGGCGCTCATTATCTTCAACCACCCAGATCCCCCACGCGCGCGAGGTCCTGTCCTTAATCATCTTGTCATACCACTCTTCCTCAGTTTCTTTCGTCTGCACGCGGTTTGTCACATATTGAATAACTGAGTGATGTGCAAAACCATCCGCAAACGTCGTCACCTCTTCGCGCGTAAACGGTGCAAGCTCTAGCTTCAGTCCAGATTCGGTCGTTAACTTCATGATTGGTCCAAATGCCATTATCGTCTCCCTGTTTCAAGTAATTGAATATGATCTTTTACGCTTCGCCTAAATCAATATCTATCACTTTATATTTATGCACGTACTCAATCCGTGTTAAACCAAACTGCCGCACCATTGTTGCCTCAGCTGGGTACGTATGACCATGCAGTAGTAACTTTGGCGGCGTACGCTCTATATAAGTACGCAAGCCGTCAAATCCTTGATGCGCCAATTCTTCCTCGTCGTTGATGCCGCGCGGCGGACAATGCGTTAAGAACACGTCAACTGGCGGCATACTTGCAAGCAGCTCACGTGCTTCTTGCTGTGTATACATAATTGCGTCAGGATTTTCTTTATAACGGACACATCCCTGGAACCCGCCAAAAGACACACCACGCCATTGCCATACGTTGAGATGCATATTAACAATCCCAAACTCATTCATATACGTACCACTACAGTGATTGCCATACACGCCAATCTTTGGCGTAGTAACACGCTCTAACCCGATAAGCTGCGAGCGATCCAAATCACCCAGTGTCATCACGAGATCTATAGCGTTCTCAGCAACAAACTGCGGGTAGTCTAATTGAGGATTTGTGTCAGCGATTGCAAGTATTCTCATGTCGCTATTATACAACAATTAGTAAATAGCTTGGGCGTAAATAGCAACGACGCTACAGCCTGTCATTCAATGTCCAAATAATTAACTATCATTTCTTTATTAAACCTTATCTCGCGCATAAGAACTGCACCCTTACTGCAGATAGCACGCTCTTCTCTATCGCTCGCACGCAGTCCCGTCGTGGTCACGATCAAGTTCTTCTCGGTATCCAGGCGTACCGCGACTCATATTACTATAGCCGGTGGCGCGCGCTTCTTTGCAGTTTCGAAAGAACGCGCCTGACGCTTGGCTTTGTGCAGGGGTAACTGCTGGAGGTGCGACAGCTTGGCGCTGTCGTTGCTGTTGAATTTGTCGTTGGCGAGTTTTCTTGGCTGCTGCCGCCGCTGTAGCAGCTTGCTCTGCCCGCTTTTTCTGCTCCTCAGCGTCTTTTTTCGCTTTTTCAGCACGCTCTTTTTCCTCTTGTTTGGCTTTTTCTAATTTTGCGATGCGCTCAGAGAATAGCGTGCGTTTAGTGTATGGCAAATTTTTGATATCTGACTTAGCGCTTTCGATATATTCATCGGTCGGTTCATTCTCCGCCTTCTTGGTTGATTCTTCAGCTTTTTCAAGAGTCTCCTCAAGTTCTTGTTTACTATCAATAGCAGAAACAACGGCACTACTTTTGTCTTCAGGAATATTCTTGAATTCATGCTTGAGTTTGGCAGCAGTATAAGCCGCACCGACAAATATTACAGCGAGTACACAGACAATAGCGGCGACAATACCCGCGACAGCAAAGGTGTTTTTACCCTCTTTAGTAGAGACCTGGGGTTTTCGAGTTATATTTGCTGACAAATTTTGCGGCAATGTAATCGGCTTAGATGGTGGATGCCTTATCATATCTTTATATTACACCATAATATTGTATTATATTCAATAGTATTTTATCCTGAAAACCCTTTCGTCATTTTGAACTATTCAGCATTCCCGAATAACCGCTTTTTAGCAAAAAGATAACAAAAGAGAACTAATAGAGGTATTGATGGACAATTTATTGGAATATCGGAATTCTAACGAAGATTCTGCCAAACGGTTTGCTCAATACCACCTTCAACTACGTGCCATCTATACTATTCTTATAAATAAAACCTTAACTCTAAAAAGGTGTAAATTTATAAAATTGACACAATATTGTCCAGTCTAGAACGCGCCTCATAAGCGGCACGCTGCAGTGCTGAGCCATTTTGGCGACCAGCTTCTCTCCAAACCCCAGATCCACGAGGAAACTCCTGTTTCACCTTCCGTATTTCAGCTATTACATTCGGCATTATACGTAACTCATTATTCCCAATCCTCCTTATAAAGTCATTCTGAGCCTCTGGACTCAAAAGAGATCCGTACAATTTAAAGAAATCATGAGCTTCCCCGTCAGCACTCCTTTGGTCAAACTCTGTATTGCGCTGTTTTTGATTAGCAATATTCTTTTGCGCCTCTTGTATAGTATTCCCGGTCTCAACCGCCACCACTTCTGGATTTTCCGCGACCTCTTTTTTGTCTAACTCTTCCTCGTTAGCACTAGCCGTCAATTCTTCGGGAGTGGCATCCTCTCCTTTTTCTCCATCGTTCGCTACTGGCGCTTCTCTGATTTCTTCTGTAGTTGGGCGTACCGCCGCCATCATATTCGCCTGCTCTAGATTTGATTTAGATTCAGACACCCGCACAGGATTTATTTTTGTCTCAGTACCACCTGTAGCCGGTTCAACCGCCTCTTCTTCCGATTGCTCTAGGTTACTGTCTTCTATCGTCTTTGAAGAAGATACTTCTGTATGTTGCTGGTAATTTACCGAGGTATCGTTTCCGTCAATCGTGGCAGGAATATGTTCTACTGGTCGGGCCGGTTGGCTTGAAGCAAGCTCAATCGCATTATCGCCAGTACCATACGCACGCATAACTTCAGCCATTGCCATCTCTACAGGCGTGCCCTTTGCCTCTAGCTCCGCCTGACGTTTAAACATTTTGTCTAACTTTGACATATTTCGCTCGTCCGAAGATGAACTCTCATTCTTCCTGAATCGTTCACCTGTACCGTCTATAATGATGTCTCGCCGCCGCTCAGTACGCAGGACGCCCGTAGCTCGTTCGCCGCCCGAAGTCGCTGCTTTATATGCCTCGCCAACAAGCAATCGTCTTCCTTCGCCACTAGTTGGACTATCAAAAGCCGCTGCGACATCAGCTCGCGCCTTATCAATCATACCGTCTCTCGTATCATCCCCGCTCAAATCAAGCAACGCAGCATTACGCTCCTCCAACGACGCCGTTAGCTTCCTCGACAGCTCCTCGCCAAACTGCGCCAGCTCTTGCTCTCTCAACGTAGCATGTTGATCACCGAGTTCTTGATTTTGACCTAAACTTTCACGCATTTTTTGTTTTTATATTTTATAATTTTACTCTAGCATACAGTATGCATTTTGTCAACTATCATAGACTACGCCCGCTACATCAATAAACTTAAGAACCTCGATAGTAATATAAAAACTCCCTAGCTCGCTCTTTCACTAGGGAGTTTTGCAGCTTGCGTAAATTATTTGCGCAAGCCTAATGTTTCAAGCGTCGCCTTGTACGCGTCAAAGTTCGTATGCTCAAGGTATTTCAGCAGGCGCTTGCGCTTACCTACCATCTGAATCAATCCGCGGCGCGCCATGTGGTCGTGCTTGTTGGACTTTAGGTGTTCAGTCACCTCTTTGATACGAGCCGTCAAAATCGAGATCTGCGCCTGCGGGCTGCCGACGTCGTTTTTGTTGACCTGAGTCAAAGCAATCGCTTTCGCTTTGTTATCCTTTGATATCATAGGTTTTGATTATATCAGGCTTCCAGCGCTGCGTCAATGTAGCACTGGATCGTTGATATAGACGGTTGTGATTATTCTTTTGCCTTATCTAATTTATCCAAATGCAACAAGTGGACGATAAGGTAAACTACCAGTGCTGTCGCGAGCAGCGTGATAAGCGAGCTAACAAACGCCCCGTAGAGAAATACACCTTGCCGATTACCAAACTTCACAGTGAACGAGGCGGCTTGCAATCCTGCCTGCGAACCGACGATTAGCTGCACGAGCGGATCAATAAACGCTTGTACGAGTTTTTTCACCGTGTCGCCAGCAGCTGCGCCGATCGCCAAACCGACCGCTAGCCCGACTACGCCCTGCTCGCGGATAAACGTTGCAAACCC
>JABCOJ020000022.1 GCA_013333675.2 Candidatus Saccharimonadota bacterium
AACCGCCAGACGCGCGCTGTTACGGGCGATGTGACGACTTTGCGTTCGCGCGATATCGCTACGTTGGTAGAGTTTGAGCGTAAACTGAACGACTATTTAGACGCGTTGATTCCGACGAATGTTGCACTGGAGCGCACGCTAAATACGCGCTATAAACTCATTAAACTCGGCGAAGAGGATCAGGGGATCGTCGAAGACTTGTCAGTTGATATTGAGCAGTTAATCGCGCGGTGCAAGTCGCTCTTGCGCACGATTCAAAACGTACGCGATAGCTTCCGCGCCGTCATGGATACGCGCCTGAACGAAACGATGCGGATTTTGACGGTCGCGACGCTCGCGCTAACGATTCCGACGATGCTTGCCGGGCTATTTGGCATGAATGTCGACTTCCCGTTTGATACGCACGGCGTGATGGCATTCTGGATTATTGTCGCCGCGAGTATCATCACGGCGATTGCGACGGGGTATTATTTCTTGAAAAAACGCTAGCGCGTAATCCGTTTATGCTTGCATGCCGGCAGGCAATGCGTTATGATGGCTCGAGTTCGCGAGCTGCGCGTGATATGTAATGATAGCCAAAAGGTCGAGCGCGCAAAATCATGGCGAGCAGAATCGTGCAAATGCACGCACTAATAGGAGAAAATATGTCAATAGCTGTATCGTTTGCGCCTAGCCGCAGCAGGCGAATTGCGGTGGATATATTGCCCGCGGTGTGGCAGCGGTATATTGTATACTGATTGCGGTAGCGGTATGAAAAACACCCTGGTTGCAGGGTGTTTGCATATATGATTCTTCGGCGGCTAGTTTTCGCGTGGTAGTGCAATACCGTGTTCTTTGAGCGCAGGAACGATGACGTATTTTTCGAAGTCGTCGGCGTTCGCCCAGACGTATGTTGCGTTTGAGTCGGTCTTGCTTGTCGAGATGATTTTACCGTTTGAAACTTTTTGATTGCCGACGTCTTTTTTGCCGATAAAGAGCGCTGGCGTCCCGCCGACACCGGCTTTCGCGCCGACAGCGAGGTCGTAGTCGATTTTTTTGCGGATTGAAGCGCTATCAAGATGTTCAGAAAACTTATCTTTGTTAATACCAAGCTCTGCTGCGAGCGACACGAAATAATTCGTGCGCGCTGCGCCCGTTAGTTCGACCCAGTTGCTGCGCTGCTCAAATAATTTATCGTGCATTTCCCAATATTTGCCTTCTACGCCAGCTGATTCGGCAGCGGCAGCGGCAGCAAGCGCATTTGGATGCGCATTCGTCAGCGGATAATTACGGAAGACATAGCCGATTTGCCCTTTATATTTTTCGACGACTTTTTTGATGATCGGATGCGCTGAATTACAGCCCGGACATTGGAAATCGGCGTACTCAAATAAAATCACTTTGCTTTTCATATTGCCGTAGGTGTGGTCGGCAATATTACCATTATCGGCAGCAGCGGTTTGTATAGCGGTAGGGTCGACATTTGCCACGTCTACTTTGTTGTTGCGCGACAAATAAATCAATCCGCCGATAATCGCCACGCAGATTGCGGCAAAAATAATCCAGGCTCGCTTTGTCATAATCCTCCTTCGTTTCTCTTTGTAAAGTATAGCGCGCCGAGCCTCGCCAAGCAAGCGATACTGCGGTACAATGAAAGCATGCAGACGCTTTGGGTTTTGACTTTCGCCGCACTATTTCTCGCGCTCGTTGCGGTAGCAAGTATAGCGCCGCGGCGTACTGTATTATCGTCGTATGAATTGCAGCGCCGGCGCGCCGCGGGCGATGTGTCGGCGGCAGAAGAGCTGCGCCGCAGCTTGCTTATCAATGACATACTATCGCTGCAGAAAGCGGTTGAAGCATTGCTGCTGGTTTGCGCGGTGCCGTGTGCAATTATGGCATTCGGCTGGCTGGCGGGCGTGCTGATTGCGGTATTCGTAGCGCTCGGATACGGCCGTATTGCGCATAACGGTATGCTAGCGGCCGTCGCCGACCGGTATTATATGATGCTTGAGCCGAAGTTATTGCAGTTTGTCGAACGTTATCCGAGCATCGGTAAACTATTGCGGAGCGTCGCGGCGCCGCCCGAAGCAAGCCTGCTCAGTTCGCGCCAAGAATTAGAGCATTTAGTAAAAGAATCGGGCGCGATTTTGACCGCCGACGAAAAACGCCTTATCAAAAGCACGCTCCATTTCGACGATAAAACAGTTGAAGAAGTCATGACGCCGCGCGGCGTGATTGACGCAGTGAAAAAGGACCAGCTAATTGGACCGCTTTTGCTTGACGAACTGCACAAGACCGGGCACAGCCGCTTTCCGGTTATGGATGGCGATATTGATCATATCGTCGGCGTGCTCTATATCCGCGATTTACTGACGCTTACGGACAAGCGCTCGCACCGCGCAGAGACGGCGATGGAGCGAAAAGTTTATTGCATCAATCAAAATCAAAAACTTGAAAAAGCTCTGTCGGCGTTTATCAAGACGCGCCATCATTTGTTCATTGTCGTGAATGATTACCGCGAAACGGCAGGTGTCGTTACGATTGAAGATGTCATTGAAGCTCTGCTCGGGCGTAAAATTGTCGATGAAGATGATGTCGTTGTCGATTTGCGCGCCTTTGCAGCAAAAAATCCGCGCCACAACAATAAAAGTTCGGCAGCGACCGACGTTTGATGGTATACTAAAGGCGTAATACATGCAGTATGTTTCTGTTTTTATTCAAGTTGCAGTACTCGTGATGTTGGCGGCGATTTGCTCCGGGCTGAATATCAGCCTGATGTCGTTGCCGCTCGGCGATCTGCGGCGCAAGGCAAAGCTTGGCAATCGTGCGGCGCAAAAAGTGTTGCCTCTGCGGCGCGACGCTCATTTGTCGCTTGCGGCAATCTTGTTTTCAAATATGGCAGTGGTGTCGGGCAGTTCGCTATTGTTGGAGCATCATTTTAACGGCTGGATTGCCGGAATTGCGACAACGTTGCTCATGGTGGTGTTCGGCGAAGTGCTTCCGCAAGCGATTTTTATCAAATCTGCACTGAAAACCTGCGCGTTCTTTGCACCGCTGATACGCGTGATGATCATTGTCGTTTATCCGGTGGCGAAACCGCTGGCGTTGCTGCTCGACCATCTGGTTGGCGTTGAACACCGGCGATTGCTGACGCGTGCTGAGCTTGGCCTGCTGATCAGCGAGCATAAAATCGGCAGTAAAAGCGAACTTGATGGCGGTGAAGTCGAAATCATCCAAAGTACGCTGCAATTAAGCGAAAAAACCGTGAGAGAAATCATGACGCCGATCAAGGCGGTGCAGTGGCTAACGCTTGATACGATTCTCGACGAGCGCATGGTGAACGAAATCATCGCGCGCGGCTATAGCCGCATTCCGGTATTCGACGATAAGCTGACAATGTGCCACGGCGTGCTGCTCGCAAAAGATATGATTAATATTGACTTTGATGATAATCCGGTGCCGCTTTGGTGCTTTCCGCTCCATAAGACGCGTCTGGTCGGGGCGCGGACAGCACTTGATACAATGTTTCATAAATTCCGGCGTATCGGGTCGCATTTGGTGCCGGTTGAGCAGAATGACCGAATTATTGGCATCGTGACAGTGGAAGATTTGCTTGAAGAGACGATCGGACACGAGATTGCCGATGAAATTGACCGCGATTTGCACAGAAATTAGCACTCTACTTGTATGAGTGCTAGCAGTGCGTTATAATAACGAAAGGCTATGGCAAAAAGAGATTATTATGAAGTGCTTGGCGTTAGTAAAGGCGCGAGCGAAGATGAAATCAAAAAGGCTTTCCGTAAGCTGGCGGTTAAGTATCATCCAGACAAGGCGGGCGGCGATGAGGCGAAATTTAAAGAAATCAATGAAGCCTACGAGGTACTGAAAGACAAGCAAAAACGCCAGCGCTACGATCAATTTGGGCATGCGGGCGTTGGCGGTGCTGCTGGCGGCGGCGCAGGCGGCGGCAATCCATTTGAAGGCTTTAATTTCAACGGGCAAGATATTCATTTTGACTTTGGCGGCGGCGGTGCATTCGGCGATATTTTCAGCCAGTTCTTTGGCGGCGCGGGCGGTAGCCGGACGGCAGGCGAGGCGCGCGGGCGCGATGTCGAAACGCGCGTGACATTGAGCTTTGAAGAGGCAATTTTCGGCAAAGACATGGCGCTATCGTTGACGCTTAATGATGTGTGCAGCCACTGCCACGGCACGACGGTTGAGCCTGGTTTTGAGCTAAAAGAATGTCCGACGTGCAAGGGTGCGGGGCAGCAAATCCGCGTGATGAACACGATGTTTGGTCCGATCCAGCAAGCAGTGACCTGCGAAACCTGTCATGGGCGCGGTAAAGTCCCGGAAAAAGAGTGTACGCGCTGCCACGGCACGGGCGTTGAACGGCGCGAGCAAGACATTACGGTGAAGATTCCGGCTGGGATTGACGACGGCGCGACGATTCGTTTGCGCGAACACGGCGAGGCTGTTGCCGGCGGTGTGCGTGGCGATTTGTATGTGCACGTACGCGTGCGGGCGCATAAAAAATTCACGCGCGAAGGTGATCTGATTTTAAGTGAAGAGCATATCTCGATGGTTGATGCAGCACTCGGAACAGAGATTGACGTTGAGACTGTCGACGGTATTATCACGATGAAGGTACCAGCCGGTACGCAGTCGGGTACGGATTTCAAGCTGTCCGGCCACGGCGTGCCGCATTTGCGGAGCGATCGTCGCGGACCGCACATCGTCAGCGTCATCGTTGATACGCCAACGAAATTGACAAAGAAACAGCGCGAGCTGCTTGAAGAATTTGATGCCGCAAAACGGCGCGGGATATTTTCGTAGGGTTACACGGATCGCAATAAGTTGCAAGCTGCCGAAAATAATAGTATCTAGCTAGTATTTCTCTCAGTTTTGCTATACTAAGAGTAACCGCAAAGAGGAGGCAGCATGGGATTTATATTTTTTGTCGCAACAGTTGTTCTCGCTATTTTGTTGTCGCAAAAGAGTAGCCAGGCGAAGCACACGGTTGATCCGATGAGCGCGTCGTACCGCCAGGGCTATTGGGACGGCGTGCGCGCGGCAGAGCAAGGTGCGGCGCATTCGCCCGAAATGCCTAGTGTCGCCGTATTGCCCGTTACGCCCGAACCAGCCGAAACATTTGCGGCGGCAGATGAGAGTGGTAATAGCACGCCCGTGGACGAATTGGATTCAGCTGCTCCATTCCGAAACAAGCCTGCTCCAGCGAAAGAGCATGCTGTACCCGTGCCGGTGCAGCCGCCGCCTTCAGTAGGTTATGTTGCTCCACCGCCGCACAGTAGCGCTCCGCTGGCGCAACCGTCATCGCATGTAACGATTAATATCGCGCTATATGTTGCTGTTTTGTTGCTCGTATCTGGTATTATTTTGTTGGCGCAGACATTTGCACTTGTACCGTGGCTGCGTATGGTGCTTGTGTGGCTGCTGATCATTGCATCGTACGCAGCGGGTTTTGTGTTACAAAAGCATATTCCGATGATTCGCCCAGCGGCGCTGGCACTTGTCGGTACGGCGCTTGCAAGTATTCCAGTGGCGGGTATTACAATGTACGCGCTCGTGCTGCATGATGCTGCCCTGTGCTGGTTTATTACATCGCTTATTGGCATGGTAATGTATATGTTCGCTGCCATTACGTTCAAAAATCAATTCTTATCGTATATTTCTATCTTGTCGCTCTTTACGGTGTCGATGTCGCTGCCGGCGCTGATTGGTGTGCAATTGGCATGGTATTACGTCGTGATGATTGCGTTTGGCGGCGCGATGACGCTCTTGAGTTACGCAAAGATTCCAGGCGTGCCGAAATTGTTCGTGCAGCCAATCTATACGTCAAGCTTGGTGGCGGTGCCGTTAGCGCTTTTCGCGGCGACCGTTTCAGCGGCAGTGCTAAGCGTTTCGGAATATACGGTGGTGCTCGTTGCCGGGTTGCTCTACTATATTGCACAAGCACTAGCAGCGTCGGATAAATCGGTACGCAATTATGCGGAATTTTCAGCGCGATTGCTCACGCTGGTGGCGGCGGGTACTGCTGCGGCGTGGGCAAGCGGCACGTCGTATATCGCGATAAGCTTGTCGGTGGCGCTTGCGGCGTTGCTTAATGTGATTGTGTCGCTCCGCTACTTGCCTGTCGGCGGTGTACGAGCGTCAATTCACGAGGCAATGCTATGGATTGGATTTTTCACGGCGGCGTTCGTCGCGCCGTTGCTTGCGTCGATTCCATCTTCATTGAGGAGCGACGCCGCACTGGCGCACCCAGAATCGATACCGCAGCTAGCGGAATTAGTGCTTGCTGTGGTGTTGTCTTTGTTCGCGGCGGCGCGGTTACGCCGCTACGGACTGTTGTGGCCGGCGGTATATATTATTACGGTGCCGCTATTGATTGTTGTGAATAATATCGTACATATATCGTACGATGTATACATCACGATCTACATGGCGTGTGTTATAGCGGTACTAGCGCTGCGCTTATTAATGAAACGGCTTACGCCAAGCGCTGGTGTGCTTGTCTACGTGTCGATGAGTATATGGTTATTGTTTGCGGTATTCTACATAGCTATGTATGAGCTCGCACTGGGGCATGATGTCTCATGGTGGTATGTCGGCTGGTGGGTGCTCCTTGCGGCGGCGTTTTATTATGTTGCCGCGGTTGAAAAACTGCGCTGGATGGTATTGTGTGCACATGGCGCGGCGTTGGCGGCGGGGTGGTTGCTTTGCGCTAAGTGCGGCTTTAGCGCTGCGCAAACTGTCGTAACGCTTGGCGGCGGACATAGCGCTACGGCGATTGCGTTAGCGGAGTATTTCCGCTGGCGCAACCATGTTTCGCGCACCGCGGCGATGTATCGATGC
>JABCOJ020000023.1 GCA_013333675.2 Candidatus Saccharimonadota bacterium
CAGTTCACCTCAACGATCACACCAATTCGCCCCGAATGCACGTAGCTTTCAATTAATCCTTCGCGTGTTTCACGGTCGCCTTTTTTCTCTGCTTTGGTTAAGCCTTTTTTGCGCAGCGCTTCAAGCGCCTTGTCAAAGTCGCCCTCTGCCTCAACCAACGCTTTTTTCGCATCCGTCAAACCGATGCCGGTTAATTCCTTCAGTTTCTTAATATCTTCAATCGTTACAGCCACGATGCCCTCCTAGTTCTCTTTATTCTTACCTTCGGCAATTGCCTGCACAAAGTAGTCTGCAAGCAATTGCAGCCCCTTGATTGCATCGTCATTGCCTGGAATCGGATATTCAACACGCGATGGATCGGCATTCGTATCAACAATACCGACCACCGGAATATTGAGGTTGCGCGCTTCGTTGATCGCATTCGCATCAGTGAGAACATCAAACACGACAAGCGCTGCCGGGCGTCCGTTCATATTCTTGATGCCGTCATACTTCAGATTCAGGCTATCAATCTCTTCCTGAAAACGCTGGACTTCCAGCTTGTTGTAGCGCTTTTCTAAATCGCCCGACGCCATGCGGCGTTCTAAATCCTTAAGTTTTTTCACCTGGGCGTTTGTTGTTGCGACGTTCGTCAGCATACCGCCGATCCAACGCTCAGTGACATACGGCATTCCAGACTGCTCGGCCGCAGCCTTTGCGATTGCTTTTGCCTGCTTCTTCGTGCCGACAAACAAGATTGGTTTGCCTGTCGCTGCGACTTTCGTCAAAAACGGCAACGCTTTGTCGAGCGCTTCAACCGTCTTCGTTAAGTCAATAATGTGCGACCCTTGCCGCTTACTGTGAATATATGGCGCCATCTTTGGATGCCACCGGCTTGTTTTGTGCCCAAAATGGACGCCAGCTTCAAACAAAGCTTTGATATCTACCTGCACGGTCATATCTATTACTCCTTTGCCTCACCCGCCATGATATGGAGTTTTTTGGCGGGTTGTGTCGTTAAAAATTAGTTACTTTTTTATTATACCATGTGCGTACGTTTTATCAATAGATATCCACCGCCTCAACACCCCTAAAACAAACTCTGTAAACCATAAAATACTATAAGCATAGCACTATCTGGCGACGCGCTTCACTTAACTCCCTCTCGTAAAAAAACCGCCAACAACATACCCGCAGTTGGCGGTTTAGCTAGTTTTACCTTTTTAACCTGATTAAGTTATCGATCGCTTTCTTCAGGATGACTCCTAACAGTATCAACTCTAGCGTCCAAGTTCCCATTATCTGTTCGGCATACCGTTACTTCAACGGGAGCGTCCTTGGAAGTATTACCGCTCATTCTATCGTGCTGCGCTTGAGCATCATACTGAACGGCAGTTCTATACTCTTTGCCGTCTTCTGCGACTTTCCCTGAAAGTTCACTAATTGTATCGCTAAGATCGCCATACGTGGTCTGCTCCGAAGCACAAGCAAGTTCTTTTGGAGCATTATCGGCATTGTCTTCGTGAGACCAGCCGTTAATGCCGAATGCTGCTCCTACTGCTAGCAATAATGATTTCTCTCTAAACTACTCATGGTTTTCTTTGTAACACAGGACGGATATTTTGTCAAGTATATGTAGGTATTTATACTATTCTAGACCCCATATATCTACCACCCTACCTCAGAAGAAGATGCCGTGGCATGACCTTTAGCTGAATCAATGCTAGCCTTTGCCCCAGCTTTTGCAGCTCTCATCAGATCAACAGGCAAACCGCCCATCGCTAACCGCGCAATCCCTTTCACTAGCCTACGCTTGCTTGCTATTGTACGCTGCTCAGTATCTATGCCGTAACGACTTGCAAGCTCCCTTACAAAGGCACTACCACCAGTACGAAGTGCATCACCGGCCGCTGCAGTGCCGCGACTCGCCAACTGCCCCCGATTCTCATAAAGGCTTTGCGCACTATGCCCTCTTACTGCTTGCGAGATGTCTCCAACCGTATCAATCATATTACCAACAGCAGCCGCAGTACTACTGTGCCTTTCTGCAAATTGGAATGCTCTACTTCCACGGATAGCCCCCATTCCGTCAGCAGCTCCATGAACAACACCCGCAGCTCCATCTATAGCACTCGCGGCTCTTGCCGCAAACCCGCCATTTGACTCGGCTGAAACTTGCTGCCACGTAGAACTATTTTCCCACGCAGTAGACGGAGCAGCTTCAGGCTGATGAGTAAAAGATGGTGCGTTTACATAATTTTGCTCTGTTCTATCACGGCTGCCAAACATATTAGCCAACCGATTGGCAGCACCACCGAGCGCTCGCTGAAGCTTAGTTCTTATTGATTCACCACGCTCGGGGGTCGTAGCAAACCCCTCCTGAGACGATGTCCATGAGGCAGACGATTCAGTCCTACCTTGCAGTGACCCAAATCCAAAAGAGGCTGGCCGATCTATAGCTGATGGCTGCGGGGCGTTATTGAACGACCCATTTCCCCATGACGTCGCCGACTCTCGGCTAAATGATGGAAATGATCCAACTTGCTCAGACTGCCCAGCTCTACCAGTGCCAAAAGCATTTGGGATGCCATCAAAGCCCCATCCTCCAGCAGTAGATAAAGATTGATCAAAGTTTCTCATACGTAGTTATAAAAGACCTTTTCTTATGTTTGTTTTGCTAAATTGTTATGACTGTATGTTAGCAGATTATTGTTCAATTGTCAATATAGTTACTAAGCAATGACGTTGAATGCTATTATATTAGCATCTACGCCGCTGAAGCTTAATCTTTAATACGGTAAGCTAAAACACCATACCACCGTCAAACCCGTTCGGGAACCCTTTTGGAGCATCTTGACTTTCGTCCTGTTTTTTACGCCGCTCCACACGCTCGTGTGCACGAATGAGTTCATACTCGGAAAATGGAGAAGATTCGTCTAACGATCCCTGTAATATACAGCTTAACGTAACATCCATTAAGAATTTTATCTCTCTGTTCTTCCGGAAGTGCCCTAACCCTATCAACAACAACACTTCTGACGCCATCATCTACACCTAATGACATTATGAACTTAGCTGCTAGATTAGCTATATGTCCCTCCACTTCAGCGACATCAGACGGTTGAAGAATAAGATTGGCGATATCCTCATCGGACAGTCCATCTTTTTTTAGCAGATCACTTTCCTCGCGGATGATATGACATAGATTATTCAGATACCATAATTTATCTTCGTTCTCAGATAGCAACGCCAAGTAACTTTGTGCACCAAGTTCTGACATAAATCTTTTTCCCAATCTAGAATAACCTAAATTTAGATATTTATACTGCGCCAAGGCTCTAAATGTATCCTCCGAAAAACCAGCCTTTTCGGCTATTTCTTCCGCCCAAAATACAACAGCGTCCTTGCTAAACTTATCAATATTCTCTAGCGTAAACTCGTATTTGCCCATGCCCACCTCGTTCAATTCTCTATTTTTCTCCGAAAAATTAACTTGTTTATACGATACCGGCATAAAAACAGTCTCCGTATCTACATGAGCACGCACATTCCCGTCATCACCCATCCTACAGATGGTGAATAAATCATCGCCAAGTTCATATGTATATTTAGCAGCCATTTCCTTGTCTTCTGACGCCGCAAACGAAAAGTTGTTTCTCTCGCCTATACCTATATCAGCTCCAGCAAGCCCTTCTGCTGCACGCGTCGTCGCCGAGTCTAGCCGCGCCTGGACAAATTTCGGCATTCTTCCGCCGTGCCTGCCTAGCATAACTTTGCTCATCCTTTGCGATGTACCATACATTCCCTGCCGCCACGTGTCACATCTTTTTTGCACAGTACCTGCCCTATCATTTGAGTGTCCTTGCCCGTTGTTATCAATAACGATACCCGGCTCATAGAATAGATATGGCGTCTTTTTTACTACATCATCAATTGTTATACCAAAACAGCTATCGCCATAAAAGCAGCGCGTACTATCGCCGGTAAAATGGATTAATCCTCCAGATGAGCTGCCTTCCTTTTGTGCGCCACTACCTTCTCTTATAGATCGCGTGAAAGCCCGCCGCTTTCTGTGACTGATATATAATCGCCGGAGTGAACCATTACTGTCCCCGAGCACAATAAATTAAATTCGGTTAGTCCCACAACTCTTTTAGCAGCTTCGTCTACATAATGGTTATGGTGCCAGTATCTACCGCCAGTGAGATCGTTCGCCATTTTGTCTATTCGTTGCATTTGACGAACATCTGTCTCAGAAATGTACAGATCTGCTATAGTCGTCAGTTTTCCTCGATCATCAGGTCTGATGATATCGTGTTTTAGTGCTATATCCGCCCCTTGATGAGCTAATTCTTTTCCATCAATATCGTGCTCGCTGTTGCTACCAACTTGCAAGAGAAACTCTTCAATCTTATTAAATCCGCTCTTTCTTAAATTTACTTGCTTTTGGACATCCTTGACATCTTCTTCATCTAACAACTCTATGTCTATGATCGGACGCCTCGCTTCGCCAAATTCATCAATGATTTCTGTACCAAGCCGCTGCTCTTCGGGAACAGTCATTAAATCTTGAGCTTCTTTATAATACTCTTTATACAGATTCCAGTCGTAGCCTCCTATATACCCATCGTAACCTCTTGTTACCAGCTTTCTATCCAACGGCTGTATTCCATCCGAAAAAAGTTCCGGCTTTATTTTTCTTTCATGCTCTTTTTCTTGTAGTTCTCGCGCTACTTCATCAGTATCCACGCCGGCCTGTTCTGCTGCACCAACAACGGCTTCTGTGTTATCTATATTAGCGGCTGCAATAGCGGTTCCTATCTTTTCTACATCTCTTCTTGCTACATCCACTACAGTAGCACCCAGCGCCTTAACTCCTAACGTTGAGTCTTGTTGTTCAGCTACTTCACCATACGACCCTTCAACCACATCAGGCCCGGGCTGGATTTCTCCTGCTCGTCGTTGTAATTTATTATGTTGTTCTTGCGCGGGTGTCACAATCTCGACATCACCTGTCAGGTAGTCTGGAAAATCGTAAGCGGCTTTTGTTTTATTATCACCCATAATTACTTGTGAAAATATTTTATGTTTATCAAATAATAGATACAGATTCTTTATGTTTCACGTTTTGCACATTTAATGCTTATGTTTTCATCGCAGATAGATTATACCATAGATATACTCATTCAGCTATCCGTAGACGATCACAGCATTACAGAGCCACTCAAGGGGGCAGCAAGGAGTAAAGGAGTAATGAGTACATACCAAAGCTAGGATTGCACCCTTGCGTCAAACAGCATTGCGTGCGATTGACGGTAAAACTGCTCCACCTCAGACAAAGCGTCCGCCTCATCGCCAATTTCTCGCCAGTTAGCATCTGTCTTTACGAAGAATTTTCTATTCGCCGTATCGCAAAGAAACCGCGTGCCGCCAGGATGCATACATATTTGTACAACTTCCTCATGTACATCAATTTGTAAACACGCAGAAATTATATGTGAACCATTTTTCGCCAATAGAAGCAACTGGTTGCAGTTGATAAGTATCAATCTTTTTTTATCATGAATAACGGTACGGATATCCGGAGCCTCTGAATCAAACACGTTGTACACTACTACTTTTTTCATACTAAACATCCGCCTTCATTTCCGCTCTATCTCCTCGGCGAAGTGCTCGCGGGTCTATGATTTCTTCCTTACTTTCTACTATTTTTCCATCACTGGCAACAGTAATCACCGTTGCTTTTTCGCCGACATAAAATAGCTGTCCGTCCTTGTAATTCCTCCACATGTTTGACGGCAGCTCAGAACTATAAACGCGAGACGTAGATCCCTCTGGTGCATTGGCGTGCATACGATCCGCAAGAACCTGCGCAGTGGAGCGCCCCGTCTTCGTTTCCTTTGAACCCTGAGAGCACGACTTGAGTATCAGATGACACGATCCGTCAGCATCAGGCTTCATCGTTCTAAATAGTTTGTTGACAACAGCCTCGTCGCTTGGGTTACTCAAGTCAACATACGGATCATCAATGTGGTATTTCTTAAGATCCTCAGTCACATCTCTCATAAATAGCATGCCGTCCCCAATATGAATTCCGCCCGGCTGTCCATGCCCAGCTATTACAACAACGGACGGATGAAGATCTCTCTTCTCAAGAAAATCAATATATCGCCCAATTTCCTCACCGTCTTCCTTAAGAGAAGAAACTTCAAATGGCATATGGTAACCATTATCCCCACCCCGGAAAAGACTTTCCGTAAGAGCAAACGATCCTATATCATCATTCAGTGCATCCTCTAGTGATACTATTATTTCTTTGTCTCTTATTTCACGCAAGGCGTCTTCGTCATTGTCAATGATTTTTTCAAGCTTCTCAAGACTATCTATGCTTCGTTTACCAAAATTGACGATTCCTATTTCGTTATGAATTTTCAGTATCCTATCTACGCCAAAGTGCGCTACCATTTTTGTAATTGTCGTCAATTCTTTCATATGATTTTCAGAATATTCTTCTACATCAGTTTCATGCTCAGTTTTCTTCAGACAACGGCCTTTCATACCTCTGTCAATATCTCGCACAAGCTCTGCCGGCAGCCCCATCTGACGCATTAATAAGTCTATTGTAAATTCATCCTGTTCGCGCATGAGATTCATCTTATCCGCTATATTTTCCGGACTGCCCGTCGGATATCCTGCCAATACACGGAGTTCAGGATGCGCCATCAAGAAACGACCTATATCAGACGTGTCTTCAACGCCTCCTGTTGATTTGTTAAAGAAATCTGAAACATTTTCGTATCCAGCAGCCTTTGCGATTACCTGGGCATTCTCAACCTTAAGATCTTGAGTTCCCTCTAAAACATTGTGTACGAACTGTTGCATTACCCTTGATTCTTCCATATCTTCAGATGAATACATCTCGTGCAACACTCCTGCCGGGATATTTGGTAAGAAGTCGCGAAGAGTATCGTCAAACATATCCGCAACTATAGTCATATTACCTGCGCGAAGCGACGCGACGGCATCAGAGCAAGCATTAAGTACCTTCGCTACATTTTTCACATCCGCCCAATCATCGCTATCAAGTTTTTTAGCAGCTTCTAGTATACGATCCCTTCGCTCCGTCAGCTCCTGTATATTATAGAAAACATACCCAGGTTCCTGCGCTTCTGCTCGTTCAGCCATCTCTAGTAACTCTTTTGTAATGCCTGCAGCATTAAGCCTGCCTTCCCTCTCGCGAAGTTCGCGCGCCACCTCATCAGTATCTACGCCAACTTGGTTTGCGGCATCAACAATAGCTTTAAAACCCTCTGGGTCGCCAGTTGCAATGACACCTAGCTGCTCAGCCGTTCTAGGCTGATCGCCGGAACGACCAACTTCCACGACAGCCGCAGCGGTTGCCGCTTCTTTTTTCTCCATTGCCGGGCCATCTGCTACCGCACTCGCCACAATACTATCTACTATTTCATTCGTTTCTTTTGACGTTGTGCCTAGCTCACTAGCCACGCTATCAAGTAACTTCTGGTTTGCTCTATATTCAGCCTGGACTGTTTGACCCAGTTCATCTAGCCGCTCTTGAGCTGACTCAACGTCGCCCGTTGAGAGATTTGGAGAGATACTAGAGCTTTCTATTTCATTATCGGTTTTCATTATTCTAAACCATATTTTAGCATAAACGGTCTGCTCATGTAATTTGCTATTTTCTTGATTTTTTGTTAAAATACCAGGGTTATGAAAAGCAGTATTCACCCACAAGACTATCGCCTGGTCGTATTTAGCGACGAACAAGCAGGCTTCGCGTTTTTGACTCGTTCAACAGCGCAAACAACAGAGACAATCAAGTGGAAAGATGGCAAGACCTATCCACTCGTCAAAGTTCATATTTCATCAGCTTCACACCCATTCTTTACGGGTGAAGAGAAAATTATTGATACCGAGGGTCGCGTCGATCGATTCAAGGCTCGCCAAGCTGCCGCTGAAGCTCGTCGCTCTCAGCTAGCAAATAAAGCAAAAAAGGCTAACGCAAGAAAAGCCGCCAAAGCTGTCAACGACGAACAATAATAGACCAAAAAACAAAGGTGTATAAAGATACTAGCAATAATCATATCTGACGCTGCATAGTACAATAAAATGCCTCAGATCTTCTGGGGTATTTTATTGTGATACTACAACGACTACAACGTTCCGAAACAGACATAGGGAAAAGCCCCACCCTTTTTGGTAAAAGGTGGAGCGTTGCTCGCGCGGCGAGGTTGTCTAGCTAACGCCAGACAGCCTCAAACCGGCGAGCCGACCGCCCGCGCGAAGAATGACGGATACCGCCGCGAACAGTCTCGTAGTCAATGGGCTCCCCATCAACTACATCCTTCTCAGAATAGTACTCCTCGTAGATGTCAGCCAAGAAGGGAGCAGTATCACTCTCCCTCTCCTCAGACATCTCAGCGAGGCTCATCAGAACCTCTTGAGCTTCATAGAGTTCACAGACTCTCTGCCTAAGCCTCCTCCTCGTTTCAGGACGAAGACGAGGATTTGCAAGCTTATGCTCAATCCTCCTAATATCGACTTCAATACCCTTGAGAGTATCGAGGACAGAGTCAATATTAATGTAGATATCGATTCCAAGAGGCATTAGCCTCTCCTTTCCGAAGGAAAATCACACTGCACCTTGCAGGTGATCATCTTGTATAGTACTCTCTCTCTGAATTTGTCAAGTATTTTGACAACATTTTTTATAATTTGCAATTATGCCTAATATAATCCAAAAATACTGAACCGGTCTAACGGCAGTAAACTAAGATTCTTTAATTCTTAGGACAATGGTACACTAACCCACATTCTATCGCAGTTTCTATAGCCGCCAATCAATCGAACCGCGCCCAGTTTTCTCTAAAAACTCATTAGCTCGCGAAAACGGTCGGCTACCGAAGAACCCGCGATCAGCTGAAAATGGCGACGGGTGCGAGCTCGCAATTTTTAGGTGGCGCGGATTAGTGATTTTCTGCCCTACTTTTTGGGCATGCGCGCCCCACAGCATAAATACAAGAGGCTGTTCAAAATCATTCAAAAACTCTAGCAAATGCTCGGAAAACTCCATCCAGCCAAGACCAGCGTGACTCGCTGGCTTGCCGCGCTCAACACTCCATGACGTGTTTATAAGCAATACACCGCGCTTCGCCCACTCTTCTAAAAAACCGCTCTTAGGAATATCGCACCCCAAATCATCATGCAGTTCTTTAAAAATATTCTGCAAACTCGGCGGCACCGGCACACCCGGTCGCACCGAAAAACACATGCCATGCGCCTGCCCTGGCCCATGATACGGGTCCTGCCCAATGATTACGACTTTTGTCGTTTCAAGCGGACACTGAGCAAAGCATGAAAACATATCCGGTCTGAGCGGGTATACGTCTTTAACTTTGCGTTCGGCGTCTACCCGATTCATCAGCCGGCGAAAGTACGATTGCTTAGCTTCATGTTCAACAAATTGACGCCAAGAAGAAAAGGTCATACCTCCAGTGTAGCATGACCTTTTGCGGGACAACAACGCTTGCTATTCTGATTCTTTCGGACCGCACTGATCAAGAAAACGATCTACTTCGTCAAGGACTTCACTGTAGCCAGGATCGTTATCGTCTAGCATGACAACTGACACTAGGCAGCTTGGCGAATATTCAGTATGCCTCTTAATCTTAGTAGTATCTAGTCGCAATGGTCTCAGACAACCGTCTTCAACGAGCGCTCCATAACGAGCATTCTCACCAATACCAATAGTATCTCCATCAAATTTTTCACCAGCAAAACCCAGTCGGAACAATACCATATAGCCCGACCGGTGAGATTCCCTATTTTTGTCCAGCAAACTATCTTGCTTATCATATATGTCAAACGCTACTGCGGTCGTTTCAAATTCTACACCAGGATAAGTATCGGAAGTCTGTCTGTCGTATGGTTTAAATTGACGAAGAACATTAACTCCTTTGTATGCTCCTGTAGAGATAAAACGCCCACTCTGATGAGACAATTTATCATCTACGCTATGTAGAAGACCGGTTGTACGCGCCGGAATTACTTCTGTCTTCTGCACCTCAAACGTTTCAATCGCTTCCTGTAAATCTAATGCTCGCTGACTTTCGACTTCATGCCGCAAGTGCCGATCGTATGCCGCACTAGGGCAAGAATCTTTAAACATTTGTCCTTTAACATCCATCCAACTAAACCTACGCTTTCTTATAGAATAATTACTAGTCCAACGTATAAGGTACTCTCTCCCTCTGATTTCGTCAAGTAGTTTTACCACTTTTTATAATTTTAGCAACCGCCGTTCGTCGTGGCATGTCTACTTTGTGGTACAATAGAAGAACATGGCTCGTATTACTCTTGATTTGACTGCCCTAGAGGTTGAATACTCAGCACTGAGTAATTTTTTAGCGCAACCCGACGCATATAACGACCCGCAGTTTACCGCTAAGAACAAGCGGTTCAGCGAACTTGAGGCAATCATTGCTAAGGCAACAGAGCGCAAGCAGGTTGAGCAACAACTCGCCGAAGCGAGAGAGCTTGCCACCGGTAATGATGAGCTTGCCGAAATCGCCAAAGCAGAAATTCCCGAAGACGAAGCAAAGTTAGCACAGCTTGAAGAGGACTTATTTATATTACTTACACCAAAAGATCCGAACGATGAAAAGAACATCATCATGGAGATCCGCGCGGGCGCAGGCGGTGATGAGGCGAGTTTATTTGCCGCTGAATTGTACCGCATGTACCTGCGCTGGTGTGAAGCCCATAGCTACAAAACCGAGCTGCTAAGCGATTCTGTCAATGATTCTGGTGGCTACAAAGAAGTTATCTTCAAAATCTCCGGCGACTCACCGTATGCACGACTTAAGTTTGAGGGCGGCGTCCACCGCGTACAACGCGTACCCGTTACCGAAAGCCAAGGGCGCGTCCACACCAGTACAGCCACCGTCGCGGTATTACCAGAAGCAGAAGAGACTGATATTGAGATAAACCCGAAAGATTTACGCGTTGACATCTATCGTTCAAGCGGCAATGGTGGACAATCGGTCAATACCACCGATTCCGCCGTACGTATTACCCACCTGCCAACCGGTTTAGTCGTGCAAAACCAAGACGAGAAATCGCAAATCAAGAACCGCGAAAAAGCGATGAGCGTATTGCGCAGCCGCCTACTCCAAATGAAAATCGACGAAGATAATGCAAAACTGTCCGCTGAACGGCGCGCGCTCGTCGGTACGGGGGATCGCAGTGAAAAAATTCGCACGTACAATTTTCCGCAGGATCGTATCACCGACCACCGCATTCACTATAGCCGCAGCAATATTCCGGCAGCGATGAACGGCGATATTGACGATATCATTGAGCGGTTGCAAGCATATGAACGCGAATTAAAAGCACAACACGCGCAATAAAAGATTTGCTCTGCCCGCGTACATCGTGTACAATCCCACATAAGATGGCAGCCGCGAACATCCCGACATCAATTCAAGCCTGGCTGCGCGATAGCGCAGAAATGCTTGCAGATAGAGGCATTACAAGCGCGTTACTTGACGCTGAGCTGATATTAGCACACACCGTGCGCAAAAATCGTACATGGCTGCACGCGCATCACGACGAGCGCCTGACCGAACGCCAGCTCGAAATCGCTCACGCGAGGCTGCAGCTGCGGCTTGACCGAACACCGCTTGCCTATATCATCGGACACAGAGAATTTTATGGACGGCTATTCAAAGTCACGCCAAGCGTACTAATCCCGCGCCCAGAATCAGAGGCAATTATCACCTGCCTACGCCACTACGGACCGCATACTGGACGCCTTATTGATGTTGGTACGGGCAGCGGCTGTTTAGGAATTACGGCAAAATTGGAAATACCAGCACTTGATGTCACGCTTACTGATAATAGCCGCCACGCGCTTGCGGTAGCACGCGAAAATGCAGCGAGACTGCACGCACACGTCGACATTATACAAAGCGATCTATTAAGTGATACATTCGGCACCTTTGACGGTATTATTGCAAATCTTCCATACGTCGACGCGTCATGGGAGCGCTCGCCGGAAACAAATTGCGAACCCGCTGAGGCACTCTTTGCGAACAACAATGGGCTAGCGCTAATCAATAAGCTGATTGTTCAAACGGGTACTGCGCTAAATAACAGCGGCTGGCTTTACCTTGAAGCCGACCCACGGCAGCATGCAGCAATTATAACTAAAGCATCAAACCTGCAGCTCGTTCATCGTATCACCGATGGATTTTGTCTCGTGTTTCAAAAATATAATTAAATTATTCAGCGTAAGCACCCAGCGCGACCTTGACAGTTTGCTCTTTACCGCCGCGCAAAATCGTTAATTCTACGACGTCATTTGGCGTATACTGGCCGATCAAGCTAGAAAACCCATTACTTTCGCCCACTGCCGTGCCATTTACCTTCGTGATAATATCTCCGTCTTGAATGCCCGCTTTACTCGCCGGACTATCAGGCTGCACGCTTGAGCGATCATCGCTCGCTACATACGCGCCTTTCGCCACCGGCAAATGGTAGCGTTTCGCCAATGCCGGCGTAATATCAACGTACCGAATGCCGATATAGGCGCGCTTGACGCGATTTCCTGCCAACACACTCTTCATCGTCCCTTTCACGGCATTGATCGGAATCGCAAAGCCAATCCCCGTCGCGCCCGAAGCGACCGCCGTATTGATGCCGATAACCTGTCCGGCGTAATTCAACAGCGGTCCGCCCGAGTTGCCAGAATTGATCGCCGCATCAGTCTGAAACATGTCGCTCAGCGATTCGTTTGAACCGCCCGCTTCGTCGCTCGCCGAAAGCGACCGCCCTTTGCCTGAAATAATACCGCTTGACACCGTGTTGCGGTATTGCCCGAGCGCATTACCGATCGCGACAACGTGCTGACCTGTACGCACCGTAGACGAATCGCCGATTTCGGCAGCGCGCAGATTAGCAACGCCGTTAATCTTCAGATAGGCTACATCGTTCAACGGATCTACTCCGACAATTTTCACATCATCATACGCCGTGCCGTCGTCCAACACAACTTGCACGGCGCTTGCATTAGCGACGACGTGGCGATTCGTTAAAATATAACCATCGCGGCTAATGACAATTCCCGTTCCTGCCGCCCGAGCTTGCGCGGCGCCGTATATCGTCCGCTTAGTTGTATTCGTCACGATCGACACTACACTCGGCGATACTTTTTCTATCACATTCGAGACTGACGCTTCGCTCGCCGTTGCCGTCGTATTACCATCACGCGTTGGCGTCAACGTAGTATTACGATGAGTGTTTACATATAGATACACGCCCGCCGATACTACACCTATAATGAGCATAATGGAAAGAATAGCCGATGCAACAATCCACGGAAGCGCGCGGCGCGGTTGCTTCAGCGGCAGTGAAGCTGGCGGGCTAGCAACCAAAGCCGGAGGCGTCGGCGCGGTACTTGGCGCAGCCGTTTCATGCTTTGCCTTTTTTGCTGTATTCTTCGTATTTGTCATACCATTCACCTTTCTTTGAACCATTTTCAAAAATATGGCTTAAAACCACCTTAAAGCGCGTCGCTGCCGTAGATAGCGGCAAACACATAGGCAGCAATCACGACAAGCGCAGTAAGCGCAACGGGTGGTATGATGTCGTTACGGCGCACCTCACCGTACGCATGATAACTATGGTACGTCCGTTCGGCGACAAAGTAAAACAGCGTTGTAAACAATGCAAACTGCGATAATCGAATCGGGCTAATGCCTGGGATCGCATACGCCGCCATCCAGTGGTACGAAATCCACGCCAATTCCGCCGTCACGACACCAAAAACAAAACTGTATAAATTGCTATACGGCTCATCGTACGTATTCATCACATGACGCATAGCGATACAGCCGATAATCCACGACGCCGCAACGAAACACGCTGGATTCCACTCGTACATCATCATCGAAACGGTGGTCAGTCCCAAGAAAAGCGCCGTTCCTGCCTGCATAACAACGTAGGTGTGTTTTGAACGCGGCTTGATCATCAATAACCACACGATATAGAGCATCGTCAATGCCGCCTGCACACCAATCGACCCTGTCATACAATATACGAGCGTCACATAACTTAGCCCGACAATAAGGTCGACTGTATTCGCAATCAGATTCGCCAGCCAAAACCGCGGACGCACTGCCAAAACACGCCATTTGCTCATGAATACAAGCGCTACGGCAATCCACGGCGATCCAGATACGTAGGTCACGGCAAACATCGCAAGCGCGAGCAGCACATTGAGCAAAATATACATCGCTTCGCTAATACGCGAACGGCGTTTGTGTGATTTTATCAAATCCATCGTTTTTTATTATACTATGAATCGCGTTTAATTACCGGCTTTTTGAGCTTTGCGCCTTCGTAATGATAATTACGTAATCAGTATTCGCGCTATATGTCACGCCCGATAATTCATTACTTGGCGATACACTCGTATGATAGAGTGACTTCAACTTCTCTTCAGTTGCTGATTTTGCCTTTTCGCCCACACGATAGATCTTATTTGAAGAATACGTTTGCCCGCTCGGCACATTGCCAACCGTATTAACTGCTATGCCAAGCTCCTCAAGCTTCGTCGCCTCAGCCTGCGCCGCTCCTGCAATTCCAGAACCATTCAGGATAACGACGCGCGGCTCTTCTCTCGTAATCGCCGTTGCGTAAATATGCTTCTTAATATACGCCTGCAAACCGCTGTAATTATATGTACCCGCCACCGGTATCACTGCGCTCGCACCACCAACCGTGCCGGTTGTTAGAATTGCCGGTTCGGCATCAATCAGGCTGACGCTTTTAATTTCATCCTGCTTGATCGACTGCATTAAGCTAACAAGTGTTCGCACTTCACCTGTCTCAAAGTTTGTACGCAAGTTCGCGCCAATCGCATCAACGAGCTTTGTGACTTTCGAAAAATCAGTGAGTGTACCTGTACTAAGCGCTTTTTCGCGGATCGCCATCATAATTTTTTGCTGGTTTTTCTCGCGGTCGAAATTCGATTGCTCAAATCCATAGGTTGGCGCGATATCGCCGCGCGCCATTGCAAGATACAGTGCATGTTCAGCATCAAGCTCAACCTCGCCGTTCGGATAGCTAATGTAATGCCCGCGCGGGCAACGCTCCTGCTTCTCCGCCCGCGTCGTACCGCATTTCCAATCAAAGTTACTATCCATCACTCCGCGCGGATCGCGGCTTTCAATATTCACTTTAATGCCGCCGATTGCGCTTACTAAATCACGCATCACCGAGTAATTTACATGCACGCTATACTGCAGATCCATACCTAGAATTTCACCCACAAACGAACGCGTTTCTTTCTGACGCTCATCTTCCGCACTATCCGACTTCCAATCGTTGTTCACACAATTGAAATACACATTAATTTTGCCTGCATACCCCGCGTCACAGGCGCGTCCGTACTTCACATACAAATCGCGCGGAACGCTGACCATATATGCGTTCTTCTTGTTTTGATCAATACTTAGCACCATCATCGAGTCAGTTAGATACCCTGCTTCGTGCCCTTCGTCATCTTCAGATGTACCGAGAATAAGAATATTTGAACGACCGTTCGCGTCCTGTTTGAGAGGTTTTTGCTGTACCAGCCCAAACAAATCGCCCTTAAACACCGACTTGCTCGCCATTAACGCGCGGTATGCAAACCAGCCAGCAGCCAGTACAATAATCAAAACAAGCGCAATAAGCACGCGTTTAATAATTTTGCGGCGGCGCGATATTGGTTTTTTAGATTTTTTGCCGCGTTTTTTTCGACCGTTTGGCGTTATCGGCGTATCAAGATCAGACAGATTGCCAATCTCTTGCAATGACGCGTCAATATCTGCGCGATCGGAGCTTCTAATAGTCGACGGACGCTGTGCTGCTCGCGATATCGCCGGCGAAGATAACGGCTTCGGTAATTCCGCGTGATTCGCACCAGACACCGCGATGCGCCGCCGCACGCCGCTGCCGCTCGGCGAGCGCTTTAAACCTTCCGCCGATACTTCCGGCAATTGGCGCCGCGGAACAAAACCATCTACTGCTCGTTTACTCATACTCCTGCTTACTATAGCGGAAAAGCGCAGAAAATAAAACCATCGCGGCTATGGTTTCCGTTTGTTTTTTTGGAGCGTGGCGGGTATAGTAAAAAAGATGGAAGCAAGCTATTTGACGCGTCATCCACGGATAAAAGACATTCTCAACTTCATTGGGTTTGTTTTACTTGTCCTGATCGGCACGCTACTGATCAACACCTACGTATTCCGCAGTTTTTCAGTGTCTGGACATAGTATGGATCATACGCTTGCCGATGGTGACCGGCTTATCGTTGACCGACTGCCCGTAACTGCAGCATTACTCAAAAATAAACCGTACGTACCAAACCGCGGGCAAATTATTGTTTTCAAAAATCCGCGTTTTTTAGCCGGCATGCATGATGAATTTATCGTGAAGCGCGTCATCGCATTCCCTGGCGAGCGCGTTACTGTCAAAGACGGTACACTTACCGTCTACAATCGCGAGCACCCAAATGGATTTCATCCCGACGACGAGTACCGCAGAGGCGGCGTCGGACCGCAAAGCCCATCAAGCGGCGACGTCGATACAACCGTACCCGAAGGCGTACTGTTCGTCGCTGGCGACAACCGTATCGGCAGCAGTTCGTACGATTCGCGTACCGGACTTGGCTTTGTTCCTAACCACGACGTCGTCGGACCAGTTTCGGTGCGTCTCTTTCCTTTCTCAAAAATAACGACTTTCTAATTCTATACTCTAGCCAAGCAACTTCGAGATACGCTCAAAATCCGCGTGATCCTGAAATGAAATAACGATTTGTCCTGAACCGCGGCGATTTGTCCGCACCTCAACCGGCGTCTTAAATCGATCGGCAAAGTGAGTCTGTTCTTTAGCGTAACGTGGTTTACGCGGCACTGGCTGGCGCGTTGTATGACCGCTTAGCCCATTCGCTTTTTGACGGCGCACATAGCTTTCAATTGCACGCGCACTCCAACCTTCTTTTATGATGCGTGGAATAATTTCGTCAACCACATCCTCCGGCAAGCCAATCAACGGGCGCGCCTGCCCTTCACGAATATCGCCCGCTATAATTGCGTCGCGCGCCGACGCTGGCAGCCGCAACAAGCGTAGCGTATTGCTAATCGCCGCCGACGTTTTGCCGCCAACGCGCTGTCCGATCTCCTCAAGCGTTAAATTAAACTGATCACGCAATTTTAGATATGCTGTCGCCGTCTCAAGCGGGTTCAGATCGCTGCGCTGCAAGTTTTCGATAAGCGATAGTTCTAACTTATGCTGGCTTGATAACGTCCGTACCAATGCCGGAATTTTTTCAAGCCCCGCTCGCTGTGATGCGCGAAACCTCCGCTCGCCCGCAACAATTTTGTAACCCTGCTTATCCGGCGCCACAACGATCGGCTGCAACACGCCATGTTCTTTTACCGACGCCGCGAGCTCATCAAGCGACACTTCATCAAACGCGCGGCGCGGCTGGTCAGGATCTGGCGCTATCTCACTGAGCTTAATATAGCGCAAATCGCTTACACGGTCATCCTGCTCAGATGTCGGATCAAACGACTCGTCCAACAACTCTGTCGGAATCAATGAATCAAAACTTCGCCCCAAACCCTTTTTAGCCGACACGATCAAGCACCTCCTTTGTCACTGCTTTATAAGCGCGCGCGCCCTTGCTAAACCGATCATACGCGCCGATCGGCAGCCCATGGCTCGGCGCTTCGGCAAGCCGTACATTGCGCGGGATCTTCGTTTTAAATACTTTCGCTGGAAAATGCTTAGAAATTTCATCAAGCACTTGCGTCGACAGCGACGTGCGGCTATCAACCATCGTCGGCAGCACGCCAATCAGGTCAAGCGTTGGGTTAAGGTTTTTACGAATCAGCTTCATCGTTTCAAGCAGCTGCCCTAAGCCCTCAAGCGCATAGAACTCCGCCTGCACTGGCAGCAACACATACTGCGCCGCAATCAGCGCGTTAACCGTCAGCAAACTTAAACTCGGCGGACAGTCAATAATAACAAAATCGTACTGCGTCGGCGTCAATTGAATCGCATATTTTAGCCGGCTAAACCGGTGCTGAACCTGCGTCAGTTCCACCTCGGCGTTTGCTAATTCCGGCGTCGTCGGCGCAATCCACAGGTTGGTAAACTCGGTCGGCATTACTGCATCAATGAGCTTTTTTTTGCCCATAATCACTTCCGTCATTGTCGTGTCAAGCGATTGCTTGTCAATTGACAGCCCGCTCGTCGCATTGCCCTGCGGGTCAAAGTCAATCAATAATGTCCGCTTACCGTTCTTAGCTAAATAATACGCAAGATTGATTGACGTCGTTGTTTTGCCGACGCCGCCTTTTTGATTGGTTACTGCGATAATCGTTGCCACGCTGTTTCTATTCCCTCTCTTTAGACTCTATTATACCATGAGCTGAATCAAGAAGACAAAAAACTACTCTAGACACGAAAAACTCCTCGGGAGATTGTACGAGGAGTTTTCACTGCTATTTGATCGCTGTAATTTCGATGAGCGAGTATTTTTGGCGATGACCGTTCTCTTTGTGAACGCGTTTTTTTGCCTTGTAGCGAATAACGCGAATTTTATCGCCCTTCACCAACGCTTCAACAACTTTCGCTTTTATGTTCACGCCCTTCACCACAGGAGTACCGACCGCTACTTTATCGCCGTCAATAGTCATGAGTGCGTCGAGGGTGAGCTCTTTCGTTCCTTCCGGGAGGAGGTCCACCCGCAGGGTCTCTTTTTCGCTGACAAGATACTGCTTGCCAGAGATCTTTACGACTGCTTTCATTTCATTCCTTAAACGTTAATTTAATTCAGATCTGTTATATTGTAGCAGAGCATGCTAATTATTGCAACTTAGCGGAGGGTTCGCCGTTTTTCCTAAACAGCCATAGCGTGTTAGGGTTTTTCTCTATATCTATATTCATATTTCCAGACTCAGTAGTTATAATACCAAGCGCCGCTTGCGCTTCTTCTTCGTTAATTATTTCACCCGACTTGCTTTCAGGATCAATAGCACATACAAGCGTAACACGAGGGTTTTTGCCTAGGCTGTTAGCTGATCCGTGCCAGTTATTCGCAATGACATAACAGCCTACAGGGACCTTATCTAGCAGTTCTTGCGGCACGAGTCCAGAATTATACGAGAATACGACATCAACCCTACCTTCTTCCGGCATGTTACTCACATATTCTTCTATTGTCATCTCTGCAACGTTATACCCTTTTTCCCGCATTGCCTCCATCGCGTATTCATCTGGGTCAACATGGATCACTCCAGGACCAAAAACGCGCGCAAGCGTCTCATCGCTGCTGCTGCCAGGATAGATGATCACTGACGTATCATCTATATTCGTCATGCGTTCCCGAAGCTTGCCTAGAGCTTTCGCAACATCTTGGTGAAAATACGTTTCTTGCTTACTCTGCGATAAGACAGTATCAGAACTATTGATACCGCCAAAGCCCCCAGAGTCCTCAAGCCCGCGAAGAGCCGCAGCAATTTCCGCAAAACTACCAAGGTCCTTTAATACCACCACTTTACGCGACCATGCATCTTCTAGCCGCGCCTCCTCACTGCTACTACCACACTTGTCATTTAATTTATCAGTCATAGTTTGATATAATAACACAAAATAACAAAAACAACAAATGTAACCTATGCTTGATCGTTACCCTCTACAATGCTCCAGAAAACTATACCGTGATCGCATATAAGCCAATCGCCTACTCTTTGATATAACCAGAGTAGAATTACACAAACAACCGAATAATCAACGGGAGCACCTATGCCGCCAGCACAACAACCAATCATCACGCCAGTTCCGCCGCCGATACCGCCGAGAAAAAAATCATCTCGCCTTGCTATTGGTATCGCGATTGGTATTGGCGCTATACCTGGTCTTTTATTCACTGCATTTGTCCTCGGTCTATTTTTATTCGGTCTTGGCAATCAAGCTTTAGGACCATCGTTTGCCAACAGGCGAGCAGACGATCTTACCAGTAGAATCAGACAACTACCCCATGTCAAGTCAGCAACAGCTAAGACCAGATTTGCACTGAGTGGGCTTAGTTTCGATGCAGAATTCACTATCATCGGCGAAGACGATGCGACTAATGATCAGGTTGCAAAAATCCTGAAAGACTCTGTTTCAATTTTACAATCTAAATTCACCAACATCAAAATTACATACAAGCAATCCTATGTCGGCGGAGAGCTGAAGCTCATATATGACTCTATGTCGGCTATAAAAAAGCATCAGAGCGATATTTCGCCTATGCTCACTGCTTTACAATACGAGCTAAAGGGCGGCATGTCTCATGCTTGGGCGCACACAGATTACAGCGATCGCTCCCTATGCAATTCATCAACGAATTCATCTTCAGTGAACGAAGCGAAAAAATCACTCATTCGAGCAACCGACCCAGGCTGCCCCGGAATATCGCGTATATGGTATGGCAACGGACGTAGATTAGATATAGAGATAGAGAAGAGGTTTAACGGCGAAGATTTTAGCTGGTTGGCATTCGATGAAGTCTACACCGTCATATCGCAACCTGAAGTTCTCGCAGTACGCGTGCACGCCTTTGAAGATGAAGACAGAAGCAAATCTATCAAATATTCTATTGAACTCACTGACAGCAAACAAAAATCTACAGGATACAAATTGTCTCGTTCGGAAAAAGCTATCGTCGTCAAGTTCTTGAAGGGCTTGCGCAATTCTCAATTAAAAACAATCGTAGATGTATCCCCTTCTTGGCCGCGCTCTGGAATCATTATTAGCCAGGGGAATTATTTTTCAGCTCCAGCAGGCAAGTACGATTCAGCAGATCAGACAGCTAACAGACAAGATGTCCTTGACCAAGTGAAGTGCGCACTAGACGAATCGCATCAAAAAGAGGCTTGCTCGACATTCTAGCTCTCTGCTCGCAACCTAGAGTACGGTATTGTCGTCTCTGATTGCTATAGGCACCCTTTTACGTTTATAATGACTCTTTAAAGAGCACCGTCTAGACGTGCGGATACTATACCAGCCAAAATTGCAAGAAAAATAACAACACCCGCTATGCCTAAACCAATCCAAGCCTGCATAGCGGCAGCATTCACAACCTTAGCGTACGGCGCAGCATTTCTCAACGCTTCCACCCACCAATCAAGTCCGTTTTGATGCGCTTTGTTTGTACGACTTGCCAAAGCAATACTCGCTCCTAATGTGCCAAACAGCGCCATGCCAAGCGCTACAATGCCCTTGCCCTGTCGCGGAGCGAAATCAAATCTAACGTCGCGCCCACCAATGCCAATCGTCAACATATAGGTATTCTGCGATATTTTTGTCACTTGGGATGGGTCAATATCAAATTCTACACCCAACGGACGACCTGTCGCATCATCAAGACGAATGAGGCGAATCCTATTAGCCGTCGTCCACTCAAGAGCACAAACAGACATACCAAAGATCGTCATGTTATTAAATTTATTAACATAAGAACAGGCGATAAGCGGCATTTGATCGTACGAGCTTAACATCTGCGAAGATTGCTGCACGGGCTGCCCTCCTTGGTTTACACCCATGGCTTGCGGTGACTGTATTTGCGGATTCATATAGTTGACTATACTTTACTGGTTATGCTTTATCAAATTGCATACAACATTATTCGCGTGTAGCCAACCATCAAGCGATCCACCGTCCAGATGCTGCCCGACTGCCGGCACGACTTTTACTGCACCGCCAGCCTGCGCAAACCGCGTAACAGCATCGGTTAGCTCGTACTCACCCCGCGGCGATACCGCAATGGTAGCGCACGAGTCGATTACCTGCTTAGTCAAAACATATTTGCCGATATTAGCGTAATCGCTCGGTGCCTCTTCAGGGCGCGGCTTCTCAACAATTTCGCGAAAATGTCCGCTCTCATCAATGACAATCGCACCGTAGCGGCTAATACTTTCGTGCGGTACTTCTTTTGCCAGTATGCTGCACTCACCCGCCGGCGTCGCCGCAATAAGGCGCGCTACTTCGCTTGAACCGTCAGGATTATACATGAAATCATCACCCATCAGCACAACCGCTGATTCACCCATGTTAATATAATCGCTTGCGAGTGCTACTGGCACCGCCGTACCATACTTTCCATAGCTCGGCTGCGTCACAAAGTGCATATTAGCTTTAAGCGGCGCGATAAGCGGCAGCATATCCTCTTTGCCCTTGCGCCGCAAGTAATCGTTTAGATGAATATTGCTGCGATAATACGCCTCAAGCTGCGAGCTTTGTTCGCTCACGACAAAAATAAACTCGCGAATACCCGCCGCTAGGCAATCCTGCACAACATAGTCAATAATCGGGCGCTTGCCAACAGGCAGCATGCACTTTTCGATCGCTTTAGTGATCGGCAGCATTCGCGTTCCCCAACCCGCCACCGGAATAATTGCTTTGGTAATTTCCATACTTCTCCTTACACTTTTAATTCTTTATATGCTTTCTGCAGAACGGTCATCATCTCCGCATACTTATCACCATTCGGTAGAACATCAGCATAGAAATAAACAACGTTATCAACTACTTCTATATTGACTCGCAGGTTTTGGTCATACAGCCAACCCATAAATCCTGGATTTAGCAGTTCAAAGCTAGCCACCTTATCTCTACTCGTGGCATATACAGCATAGCGCCGATTAAAATCAGGCCATTCAAACGAGATTTTCTCATAACCGCGCGGCGCCTTAATTAGCCCTTTAGCCTTTTGCTCTTGCCGTTGTATTATAATACCATTATACGATGCCGATAGATTCACTTGACCAATGAGATAATTTTTATATCCATCACTACGCGCAACTCTATATACATATAGCTGCACTAGTAAATCACTAGACCAAAAACCAATAATATGATTATTTATCTCGCCATCTATAAAAAAACTACGCTTAAACAGTCGACCCTTCACCGGGAGCAATACATTTCCCAACCCTGAACTAAAATACATATTATTTTGTGTAGCAAACTTGCGCAGCGCAGTTATGGAATGATTTGAGCCGCTCGTCCGTCGATTAATGCCATCAAGCATCCATAGACTACCGCCATGCACAAAATTCCACTGTTCTACAAATGGTTCATTTGTAGAAGTAAGCACCCGTCCTGTTGCCTTCTCAACCAATAAATCATTCGCCTGAGCCGAAAATTCTATGCTCACCCGATCGCGTTTCGCACCGGGATTATCAACAACTTCCACGATGATAGCACTATGAACTACAACATCTTTCATCATATTCACCCGTCCCATTTGCTCCATCGCGCGCAGCATAAGACTAATATGGCGCGCATAGTTCGGCGTTGTGTACCGTTGAATGGACGGCAAATCCATCTTTTCCCAGTCATACTGGAATCGATTAAATGTCATGGTTGCCTGTTCAATAATCTGCTGCTCATTCCATAGTATATCGCCAACCGCAGCTTGACTAATAAGTTGCTGTATCCTCTGATGTTTGCGCCGATCTTCCGCCTCAAAACGTTTCGATTGTATATCCTGGCAGATCAAGCAAATCGGGCATCCAATAACACCCATTACGTACCCAATGATCAAATTTGGATGCAGTTTTATGGCAAATGCTATCGGAGTCAACGCTAGACCGACAATAGTGCCTATACTATACGCAGCAACTATAGAACGCGTCCACTTATATATCAAGAATATGCTAGGAACCGTTACAGCTATACCGACAGAGCCAGCAAGGATAACAAGGGCACCACCTCCGCCGCCCGATGACGAATCGCTACCGCCTGTACGAGCAAAAAATATCAGCTGATGCAAAAACACGAAAATATTCACTATTATATTCTAGCGTGTTAAAAGCTATCCGAAAAGATAAGAGCGCTATGCTTTCACTTCTCGTTATCTATCCCCTCCTATGCGCCCTTAATTATCGTTTCGCCATACAGATAGATAGCTCGACGCCCTCAATTTTTACAGTAGATAAATTTTTGTCTGTTTCGCCAAATGTAGCAAGAGTCTCTGTAGTAATTGCCGTCGCACATTCATCAATCGCTTGCCGCAACTCGCTGTCCGCAGTCTCTAGCTGCAATGCAATGCGGTCATCAACGCTCAAGCCGGCCTTCTTACGCGCGCTTTGGACATGGCGGATAATTTCGCGCGCTAGACCTTCACGCTTGAGTTCAGGAGTAATCTCTGTATCTAT
Organism: Candidatus Saccharimonadota bacterium; assembly: GCA_013333675.2. Lineage (GTDB taxonomy): Bacteria > Patescibacteriota > Saccharimonadia > Saccharimonadales > Saccharimonadaceae > Saccharimonas. The sequence goes on from JABCOJ020000023.1 coordinate 24,258, forward strand.
TGCAACATTATCGCCATATAATACACGTTTAACATTAAGTTCTTCCAGCAAAATCGGCGTAAAATCAAACGTCTTACCTTTCTCGGAAACCGTGACGCACGCGAGCGGTTGACGCACTTTCAATCCAGCCTTAGCGCGCAAGCTCAAACCTTCATTGATATATTCACGCACACGCGCCATTTCGTCAATAATCAGCTCATTCACCGTGCCTGCCGACAACCAATCTTTCAAGTGAACTGACTCATTGTCGCCCGTTAGATTATGATACAGTTCCTCTGCTAAGAATGGCGTAAACGGCGCAAGCAAATAGCTTAATCGCACCAATACGTAGTGAAGCGTTTTATACGCATCATTCTTATCCGCGTCGTCCTCTGATTTCCAGAAGCGGCGGCGGCTGCGGCGCACATACCAATTACTCGCATCATCTAAGAATGGCAAAATCGGACTAAGCGCATCCGGGATATTATATCCATCCATATGCTTTTCAACTGCCGCAACCAGCTGGTGTAAGCGACTGACAATCCAAACATCAAGCGGGTTTGTTAAATCGTTAAGCGGATCCCGCAATGCGCCGTCAAATTCCCAGCCATCAACCTCCGCATACATCGTGAAGAAATCGTACATATTCCAAATCATACTGAGCTTGCGCGCCACGTCGCCAACGTCTTTATCATGCAGCGCAAAATCCTCGCCATTGAGCAATGGGCTTGATAGCAGCAAAAAGCGCAGGCTATCAGCACTAAACTTATCCATCAGCTCATTCGGGTCAGTAAAGTTACCGTAACTTTTACTCATTTTGCGGCCGTCGTTGCCTGCCACCACACCAGTCGTCACCACATGCTTAAACGGACTTTCGCCGAACAAACCAACGCTAACGACATGCATGTAATAGAACCACGCCCGCACCTGGCCAATATACTCAACCACAAAATCGCCCGGGAAATTTTCCTCAAACTTCGCTTTATTCTCAAACGGATAGTGGAACTGCGCGAATGGCATACTGCCCGACTCGAACCAGCCATCCAGCACTTTATCAATGCGTATATAATGAACACGCTCGCCCTGATAATCAGCCGGCGGCACATCGCCCTCAGGCGTCAAGTCAAACTCAATCGCGTCAATCCACGGGCGGTGATAGTCGTCAAGCTCTGCACCGCTCAATTCTTTCAACTCTGCATACGAGCCGACAACGATTTGCCGCTTATTACCCTGTTCATCGCGCAGCGTATTTCCATCCGCGTCAACCGCCTCCCAGACTGGCATTGCTGTCGCCCAGAAACGATCGCGCGACAAATTCCAATCTGGCGCTTGTTCAATATTTTTCTCAAACCGCCCATGCTTTAGGTGCTCAGGAAACCATGTAATCTGTTCGGAATTTTTCGCAAGCATCAGCTCCTTCTGCCCCTGTACATCATAGAACCAGCTCGGGTGCGCCCGATACATCAAGCGCGTGCCGCAGCGATGACAATGCGGATAGCTGTGACGGATATAGTCGATCTTCCAAACGACGCCGCGTTCTTTCAGCTCTTTAGCGATGCGCTTGTTACTTTCCCAAACATTCTCACCTTTCCAATCACCCTCGGTGAAAAAACCATTTTCGTCAATAACGTGCACAACAGGGATATTGTTAGCTTGAGCGAGATTAAAGTCCTCCTCACCGTATGCCGGCGCAATATGAACAATGCCCGTACCATCCTCAGCCGACACATATTCAGCTGCATAAATTTTGTGTGCATGCTCGCCGCGATGCACACCCAATAACGGCTTATACCTCAGGCCAACGAGCGACTCACCAGAATATTCAGCAACACACGTATACGGCAGTACCTCATGCTTTTCATTCGTCAATGCCTTATCAAGCAAGTCTTTCGCCAGCACAAGCCGTTCACCTTCAACTTCAACCTCAACATACGTCAAATGAGCATTTACTGCTAGTGCTGTATTTGCCGATAGCGTCCACGGCGTCGTTGTCCAAACCAACAGCGTTCGCCCGTCCTCCAGTTGAAAGCGTACGTATACGCTCGGGTCGGTCACATCTTGGTATGCGCCTGCATCCATCGTCACCTCGGCTTTTGACAGCGGCGTCGCATCGCGCGTACAATACATGAGCACTCGCTCACCCTCATAAATTTTACCTTTGTTATACAGCTCTTTAAACGCCCACCAAACACTCTCCATGTATTCTTTGTCCATGGTTTTGTAGGCGTTATCCATATCTACCCAGCGGCCGATCCGGTCAATCGTATCGTTCCACAAACTACTAGTCTGTACCATATTTTCACGCGCAGTCGTGATGTACTTTTCCAGACTAATCGTCGTACCGATATCGCGGCGATCTTTAATACCTAGCTTCTTCTCGGTAAACACTTCCGCCGGTAATCCATGACAATCCCAGCCCCACACACGCTCAACGCGCTTACCTTTCATAGTCTGATAGCGCGGCACAGCATCTTTGACAATACTTGAGAGCAGTGTACCATGGTGCGGCACGCCAGTGATAAATGGCGGGCCGTCATAAAACACATAATGGTTGTCCTCTGAACGCTGTTCGACCGATTTTTCAAATGTTCTGTCGACCTTCCAACGCTTTACCCAATCTTTTTCATATTCTGCTGCCCGCCGGCGTGTACCGTGTTTGAATTTCATTCGTATTCTCCTTTCTACAAACAAAAACCACCTCTCTTGACCTCGAGAATCCGCGAGAAGCATGCATGCGGACGGTACCATCTCGATTCCAAAAGAAGTGATTCTTTCAGCGCTTAATTACTCGTTTACGCCGAGTGAACG
>JABCOJ020000024.1 GCA_013333675.2 Candidatus Saccharimonadota bacterium
AATAAAAGCTTACATTCAAAACCGCTTGCAAATAGACAATCGTCTGCAAGCGGTTTTGAATTGATGCAACTGCGCAAAAAAAACTAAATTAACTGTTTCTTGCGTTTCTCAATCTTTAATTTCTTCTTGCGAGCGCGCTTGATATCAGCACCGTGCCAACTGCGATGTTTTGCCATATACTCTCCTTTACCCTCATAGTATACCATATTGCAAATCAGATAAGATCTGATACACTAAGCTTATGGTTACGAAAAAAACAGCCCCCAAGAAAACAAAGCGGGCGCAGACAAAAGCAAAAAGAGCGCGATCACGCCATATCTCAAAAACTGATACGCATTTTCTAATCAAGCGCAGTTTGTTGTCGTACGCAGTACTTGTATTCCTTTTTTTCGCGCTTTTAAGCATGAGCATATACCTCGTCGACCGTATGATTGTCGAGAATAGCCATCATCGACGACACGCACAGATCGTGTCAATTTATCGTGATTTGAATCTCGGCGAGAATTATCGGCCCATCAGCTCAAATATCTTCGGCGATAAGCGCGTCTATAGCTGGGACAAACATCGCAGCTACGCATCAGTCGTGACATACGGGCACAATGCAACTGTCGGCGATACAGTCAAGGAGTTGAGTGAGAAGGTCAAGAAAGCCGGATTCACGCAGCAAAAAATCGAATACGAGGGTAGTTCAAGCCCGGTGTACGAATTTAAGAACGACAAAGGCAACTGGCTGCGCATTCGCGCTATACCAAAAGCCGACCGCGACGACGCTATCTACGGCACAAAGAATTATCAGTTTATTAACACCGAAACAACCAACGCAATGGCGCCAACTCACGTTGAGATAAAGGTAAACCTAGACGATAATAATGAGTAGCTAGCAGGCTGCAGATAATATATCCGCTCTAATCATGGGCGGATATTTTAATTATGTAAGCTAATTCGTGTTCGCATTCTCCCGTCAGTCGCAAACCAGTTCTAACCGAAAGAATATTTCAAGTACTTAATTCAGACTTAGAGACGGCAGCATCGCCATCTGCTACAGGCGGTAATTCAACGCCGACAGACGGCGCTACCGGCTGCGGCGATGGAGTGTTTGCGAAAGCTTGCTCAACTTGCTCAAGCGTAATATGCACCGTATCGCCCGGATTCACGCTGCCCGCAAGCATTTGTTTAGCAACGGTATTTTCAACAGCTTTTTGCACGACGCGGCGCATCGGGCGAGCACCCAAACGCGGATCGTAGCCTTTCTGCACAAGCAATTGCTTAGCATCATCAGCAACGTCAACCGAAACTTTTTGCGGCGCAAGGGTTTTGTTGACGCCTGCTAACACTAAATCTAGCACCTGAACCAACTCTGCTGGCGTGAACGGGCGGAACAATACAATCTCATCGAAACGATTCAAAAACTCGGGGCGAAATAAATTAGCATTAATCAACTCATTGATAAATTGTTGTTCGAATTGTTCCAACTGATAGCCGCGCTCAATGTATTCGCGAATCCGATCAGCGCCAGCATTACTCGTCGCAATAACAATAGCGTCGCGGAAGCTAATCTCGCGGTTTTTAGCATCGCGCAGAATACCTTCATCCAGCAGCTGCAGCAGCGTTGCGAGCACTTCGGGCGCGGCTTTTTCAATTTCATCAAGCAGCACAACACTAAATGGCTGCTTCATAACTTGCGCCGTCAGGCTCATCGGATCGTCTGCGCCATCAGCAATGAGACGGGTCACATCGTCGGGGCGCACAAATTCATTCAAATCTAACCGTATTAGCTTGCCTTCACCACCAAAATACACGTCAGCAAGCGCTTTACTGAGCTCTGTTTTACCCACCCCGGTCGGACCAAGAAATAAAAACGTGCCGATCGGACGGTTCTCATTACGTACGCCTGCCCGCGCCCGGCGCAAAGCATCGCTTACGACATTGACGGCGCGCACTTGATTAACCATACGCTCATGGATTAAATCCTCCATATTAAGCAGACGCTCACGATCTGCTGCATCGCTCGCAACACTAACTTTAACGTCAAGCGTTTTTTCGATCGCACGCTGCACCGAGTTCATCGTCACCAATCCCGACTCGCTAAAGCCAGCCGACGATTCAAGCAGCTTGAAAGCGCGCCCCGGCATCGCCAAATCGTGCACGTAGCGCAGCGCCAACCGGTACGCTTCTTTCACCGCTTGGTACATAAACGTAACGTGGCGGCTCGCTTCAGTGTAGATTAGCTGCTCCTGCAAAATTTGCAATGTCTCATCTTCATTCGTTTCGGCAATGTTGATGCGGTTGAGCGCATTAATGAGCGCCGGATTGCGCTGCCCGATTTCCAAAAAGCGCTGCTCGTCCATTGACAAAATGATGCGCAATTTGCCGGCATCCAAAATCGGCTGCAATACATTTGATAAATCAACCGCACCCGTACCTTCTTCGAAAAATAGCTGCGCGTCTTCCAGGCAGATGATGATATTTTTCGCGTCGTATGCTTCGCCAAGCACTTGCATGACAAGGTTTTCCAGCTCGCCGCGCCCGGGCGCCGCCGCAATCAACGTCGCCGAGTCAAGAATGAACACCTGGCGAAACCGCAAATTCTCAGGCACGTGCGCTTCGGCATCAAGCAAGCGCTCGGCAAATGCGCGAATCACCGTTGTTTTGCCGGAACCGGATTGTCCCACGAGTACTGCATTTTGCCGCCCGCCGTTACCAAATGTGTCAACTAGCTGATCAATTGCCTCGGTGTGCGACGGCACATCAACTACCGAAACCGTGCCGTGCGCGCCGATTTGTTCGCTAATATTTTGTCCGAACCGGTCAAGCAGCGGAATCCAGCCGAATGACCAGTCGCGCGCGATACCGCCCGTGCGCCGGCGGTGCCCATGCCGATCAATCAGCGCCCATAAGTGCTGCTGCCATTGAATACCGCAGTCAAGATCGTCGGTGTCAAGATGAATTTGCGCGATAACCGACTCGAAATTCGGAAAATTCCGTACGATCGCTACCGCCAGCACGCTCGCCGTAATATGCGCCATGCCATTCGCTTGGCGTACATCGTCGGCAGTTTGCCATAAGTCGCGGATCATGTTCGGATCGTCGTTCGCCATTGAGTTTAGCAGCGACGGCGTCAATCCTAACCGCGCACCCATAAATTGCCCGCTCGGCACCTCGCCGACTGCTTTTGCAACGTCTGCCGGCGTCGGGCGCGCCGGCAACCGCCCAAGAACATCGCCTGCCAAAAGCGCTGTCATATCGCCGCCCTTACCGACCGGTAAATTCTTCACGTGCCACTCGTAAAACACTATTATCATTGCAGCTATGCAGCCAAGCGCGCACGCCAGCCACCCAACCGACAGCCGCTCAACGATCAGCAAGACGATGCCAAGCAGCCATAGCAAGCCTGACAGCCATGGTAGCAATCTCGCAACAACACCAGAAAGTATACGCCCAAATCGCGCTTGCTGCGCCCTGAGCGCATGGTAGTTAAAGTCTACAGATGCCACGGAATCCACCCCGCCACCGCGCAAAAAACCGCTGCCACTGGAAAAATCGGCACAAGCGGCCACACGAGAATCTTTACTAAACCAATTACCGCTGCCGCGCTCACGACGATTGATCCGATGATCAACACGAACGTCCGTATAAATCCGCCAATAATCCGCGAGACAAGCCGATCAAAAAATGCCCGCAGCTGCACGCTTAGCGGACCGCGCACGCGCCCCGCTGAAATTTGCCGCCACGGCGCAAACAACGTTTTTAAGAGTAACCCAAGCGAAAAGTAATCATACACATCCAGCAGCGACTCGTGTACGCGCACTATCATCATTTTCCAGCCCGTACTATACCACCAAGAACAAATGCCCACGACAAACATATCTTCATTGTACGATATTTTGCAAATATACGCTACAATAAAGATATGAATAAACGCCACACACTTACGACCGTTCTTGGTAAAACGGTTCGGCAGGTTGCGCGTCTGCGCGGCGGCGGGTCGGCGCTGCCTGGGCTGTTCGTCGAGAAAATTGATCCCGATTTTGTAGCGCGCACACTCAAACATTTACCGCGGGGTATCGCAATTATCAGCGGCACAAACGGCAAGACAACGACGACGAAGATGGTCGTTGAGCTCCTTAGAGGACAAGGGCTAAACGTATTCACCAACCGAACCGGCAGCAACTTTACCCGCGGTGTAGCAGCAGCATTGCTAAGCGAAGTCGATATATACGGCAATTTAGATGCCGATATCGCCGTATTGGAGCTCGACGAAGCTTACGCCGTGCATTTCGTGCATGCAATCAGCCCGAATTATTGCCTGCTGCTTAATGTCATGCGCGACCAATTGGACCGCTTCGGTGAAATTGACGCGACCGCTAAATTGCTCCATACCGTTGCAGCGCACACTACCAACGGCGTCGTTGTTAATCGCGACGACCCGCGCCTGGGCAGCCGCGCATTCGCAATTGATGTTACTGCGCCAATTCGAAGTTATGGCGTACATCCCGATCTACAGCCATTGTTTCCGTCTGACGATAATCTGCGCGGCGCGCATAACAAGCACGCCGCGAATCGCGCCGACGATGACACGACACTTGAATCGGTCGACGGGCAACGCGCGACGATTTCATTTAGTGGCAATGCCCACACTATAACATTATCACTGCACGGCATTTACAACATGTTGAACGCAACAGGCGCAATTGCCCTGACGCGCATGATTATGGGCGACGAGCTAGACACTCAGCAGATGCTTGACTCACTCAGCCGCATCACGCCGGCATTTGGACGCGGCGAGCAGATCATGGTTAGCGGACAACCCTGCGAACTCGTTTTAGTCAAAAATCCAGCAGGGTTCCGTCTAAGCCTCGCGTCATTCAGCCCAGACGGCTACGCTACGATGATCGCTGTCAACGATAATTACGCCGACGGGCGCGACATGAGCTGGCTGTGGGATGTTGATTTTGATAGCTTGCGCGCGCAGGGTGTTGCCGAACTATCTGGCGTACGCGCATACGACATGGCACTGCGGCTACAATACGAACTCGTTGAGATCTCTCATGTCGAGCCCGACCTTGCTGCCGCGCTGAAGCACTTCATCAGCACAAACCCCAGCAAGCCGAAACGCATTTATTGCACCTACACTGCTATGCTCCGCCTGCGGCGCGAACTAGCAAAATACACGACCGTCGAGGAGATCGCATGAAATCAATCAATCTACTGCAACTATACCCCAAAGACATGAATATTTACGGCGACTGGGGCAATACGCTCGTACTGAAACGCCGGCTGGAATGGCACGGCTACGGCGTTCAGCTGCTGGAATACAATCCTGGCGACGAATTTCCACAAGGCGTCGACTTAGTTGTCGGCGGCGGCGGACAAGACTCCGGCCAGCTAAAAATCCGTGATGATTTGCAAAAAATCGGACCAGCCTTGCGCGCACTCGCCGACGACGGCGTACCGATGCTCGTGATCTGCGGCATGTACCAGCTATTTGGCAACTTTTTCAAAACCAAAGATGGAGAAATGATTTCCGGCATCAAGCTGCTTGATATCGAAACTGTCGGCGGCGCCGAGCGCCTCATCGGCAATATCGTCACATCAAGCGAGCAATTTGGGCTGATCGTCGGTTATGAAAACCACTCAGGACTCACAACGCTAGGAGCAAACGCTCGTCCGCTCGGCCAAGTGATTCGCGGCGCCGGCAACAATAATCAGGACGAAACCGAAGGCGCGCGCTACCGCAATGTTATCGGCACATATTTGCACGGTTCGCTCCTGCCAAAAAATCCGGCAATCGCCGATTGGCTGATCGAACAAGCTGTTACACGCAGATTCGGCGACTTTACGCCAACAGTCATTGAAGATCGTTTCGCTATGCTAGCCCGCGATATCGCCCAGCGCCGCCCGCGCTAAATTTTCAGCGCATTTTCAAGAATTAGAAAGAGTATAATGGATAACTATGGCGCGTCCCGCACCGCAATCAATTGAAGAACCATACATTGAGCGCATTCGCGCATTCGACCTAATGCGCGGCTTCTTTTTGATCGTCATCTTACTTGACCATTTGGCATATTATCCAAGCGGACTTGATATCTTCACAGGGCGCGGACTACTATACATTTCTACCGCCGAAGGATTTTTTGCGATTTCAGGGCTTGTACTCGGCATCGTGCGCGGACGGAAATTGCTGAAAAAACCATTACGTACTGCCGCGAAATTATTGCTTAAACGGAGCGTGCAATTATACATTGAATCAATTATTCTCACGCTTTTATTTACAATTACCGCTTGGCTATTCTACCACAACCCGGAAATTAAATACGGCGCTGCCGCGCCCGACACGCCGTTTTGGCAGGTCGTATGGCAAACAATCACGCTGCAATACACCTACGGCTGGGCGGATTTTTTGCGCTATTACGCGCTGTTTCTAGCGGGCGCGCCATTTGCACTATGGCTCCTTCGCCGCGGCAAATGGTATATCGTTACGATCATAAACATCGCGCTGTGGTGGTATTACACGCAAACGCCTGGCGGCGAGACATGGCTGCCTTTTTCGTGGCAGCTAGTATTTTACTCTGGGTTTATTGTCGGATTTTATTGGCCGGTGCTCACGCGCTGGTGGCGACGCGCACTTCATGCATGGCAGCGGCGAGCAATTGCGCGCACGATTACCGCGCTGTTTTTGCTCGGGTTTACTGTCAACTTTTTACTCATGCTCAACGCGAATTATTGGCACGTTGAGCCGTTCGCCGCCTGGCACAATCAGTACAATATGGAGTATTTTGACAAAGACCGCCTGCCGATTCCACGCCTCGCATTCGGCGTGATTTGTTTCTGGGGATTATTTGCACTCGTGCGCCGCTATGAGAAAATCATCGCGAAATACCTAGGTTGGCTGCTCATGCCGCTTGGCACGAATTCGTTGTATGTCTATACGATAGAAGCATTTATCGTATACTTTGCCCATTTATTCATACTGCCGCCGCAGCCGTTTACCGCTGCCGCGCCATGGTTCATCAATCTTGCCCTTTCTATTGCCGCGATTATGCTTGTATGGACGGCGGTGCACCGTAAATTTCTATTTTCAGTTATTCCGCGCTAGTATCGTACAATCCGGCGCGATACTCGACGCTGCGGTTAATCGAGTCATATGCGTCAACCTTTTTCACGAGCTTCCACGACGCAACGGGTGGCTCAATTTCTTTTTCGGTTACGTTGATATACCAGACGTAACGGTGCTGCTTGGCAAATGCTGCTAAATCGGCAATTTTTCCTGTATCATCCTCTTTAAGCATAGCGAGCGACCCATAATCTTCATTGATTGTTGACGCTGGATAATAAACTGGGTGCGTATTGCTGCTGTAAAAACTTGCTTCGTAATACACCCATGGCGACGCGGCAACAACAGGTTGCCCCGCCTTGCCCGACTTGGCAATATTCGCCATAAGTTCCGATGCGCGAATCGATTTATTGGTATTTTTATTGTAATTACCGTAATAATACACGTTGCCGATACCAGCGAGCGCAACAATAATAAGGATAATCGTACAGTGCCGCATGAGTACCGGATGCGTTTTCGCCGCTGCAAGCAAACACCCTGAAATAATTACCGCGAGTGCAATTTGCGCATACAACACGTAGCGGTCAATAAACGACGAGCTCAGCGGCGGCATCGACAAAAGCATCAGCAAAATCGGCGGCACGACAGCGAGCGATACAAATAGCGCCACGCCGCCTCTTCGCGATTGCCGAATAAATTGCCGCAGCCCAAAATACAGCACCGCGCCAACGACCGCAAACGCAATAAACGCCGCAATCGCCCACCAGCCGTCCATTTGCGCGACTTCGCGGTAGAACAGCATGTCTGTCAAATAATTAATCGGCGTCTGCGGCGTAATCGGCGGAATCCAAAACCCGACTTGTATCGTCGCAAATTGCCGTACTGCCGTTGGTAGCCACACTGCGAACAAGCCGACCGCCAGAACATGGCACCATACCCATTCGCGCGCGAAAAACTTCTTCACGCGACCGGCGCACACTTCGCGGTACCGCCATGCCCAATGCGCGAGCCACGCCAACGCTACGAAATAATGCGTAAACATACCCGCCGCCAACAGTACACCGTACAAAACCCACAGCCAACGGCGATTTGTTTTCATTGCACGCAGCAATACATATGTCGCCCACACCACGACTGCAAACACCAGCGTGTACATGCGCGCCTCGTGCGAAAATCGCACAAAAACCGGCGTCAGCGCTACCGCTGCTACTGCAGCCAGACTATACGACGATCGCTTCGTAATGTAACGTACAACAACATACAGCCCGATCAATCCGACAAGCGCAAACGCCAAGCTTAGCGAACGAACCGCGAGCGCGCTATGTCCAAAAATAACTATCCAGCCTTTCAACAGCCAATAGTACAGCGGCGGGTGAACATCAAGCGAAGTAAAATGCGCAATCTCTACGATATTAAACCGCGCTAAATACGCACTAAAAGCCTCGTCGAACCAAACCGACCACCGCGTCATATTACCGAGCACCACCCCTGAGAATACTGTTACTATCATACCCAGCGCCCACCACTCGTGTGCCGCCGCCCACTGCCCAAGTTTTCGTTTCATATCATTATCATATCACGGGGAGGGCGAAAGTAGATAAATCCTTGAGCCTCCAGCTATTGTTTGATGAACGTGGCGAGTCTTTATGTCCAGTCTGTTTACTAATACGCTATTTTTAGCAAAGTTATAATTGTGCTATAGAAAAATATATGATATAAGTATATGAAATTACAGAGTATGTTATAATGAGCATAGAAAGATTTTCCTACATTCATAGTCCAATAAACGTAAAAGGTTTAGTACTCGCCATGGTGGGGTCTTTTGCGCCTGTTCATTATGGACACCTTGATGCAATGAGAACCGCTAAGAAAACTGTAAATGATTATTTTGGACAGACGGACGCGGTCGTCTTTGCACCTAATAGCGATGCATACGTATCCATAAAACTTGATGATAAACATGGGGAGTGGAATTTCTCTAGGCGTGTTGCTGAATTTCAAGCAGTCAAGAACAATATTGGCGTACCTACATTTGTCGACGACATTACCGGCTCAATTCCACCCGAAAAATCTATTAGTGAAGAAGTGATCCAAACTATTAAACAAAAACTTGGAGTATTCGCCTATCAGATTGTTCTTGTTGTCGGCTCGGATCAAATAAGAAGTATGCGCCCACACCTAGACAATAATCGTGCAGTCTGTGTAATAAGACCAAATTTTGAAAAGCACATGTACGAAGCTGCGCAGGAGGAATGGCTGCAAAAGGCGATATCTGAAAGACGCTATATTATGACGCCCCAAAATAGCCCTAACCTAATAATAAGTTCAACCGCAATCCGACAAAAACTAATTGACGTCAGAGGAAATAAGGTATGATAAGTATAGTAACGCCAAACTACAACTGTGAGCGGTGGGTGGATAGATGTTTGCAGTCTGTTGCAGATCAGACTTCAAGTCAAGATAACATTGAGATGGTAATGGTTGATGATGGATCAACCGACGCATCCAAGGAGATTATCAAAGGCTACCGCGGAAAAATTCACAACCTAGATATTGTATGGCACGAACACACCGGGAAGCCAAGCTTGCTCAGAAACATCGCCCTAGACCGCGCACAAGGAGACTATGTATTATTTCTTGATTCGGATGATTTTCTAGGACTAGATACAATTAGACGTCTTTCTTTGTTTACCCAAAAAAGGCAATCTGACGTCGTAGCATTTCAATTACAAGGCCTAAACCGTAATGTGCCAAAATCCATGCTGCAGAAAACCTGTTATGCTGTAGATATCGTAAAATCAGGGATATATAAATCATTAGGTATTTGGAAAATGTGTAGAAGAGATTTCTTAGATAGCCATGAGATACGTTTTGACGACACTCTACCTTCAGGTGACGACATCCCTTTTATGGCCGAATCTCTTCTCAGGGCAAAAAACGTATCAGTATTAAGCGGATATCCTTTCTATACAGTTAGAGGACGCGAGGATGGAAGTTCTCTTACTCAGATGGAATGGAGTCACCGTGAACGCATAAGGGTTGGAAAAAAACTAGGAGAATTAGTTTGCACTTATGCCATGGATGATGACATAAGGAACCATTTTCTTATACGCCTTTTTAACACCGACGCATTGAGGATAATCGAAAGCCCCTCGACAAATCAGGCACTACTAGAAGAGCTAAAGAATGAATATGGAAAATACTGGAATTCTAGAGTTGCAGACCTTATATATACTGATGAGGCAAGAGACAAATTAATAACTTTTTTTGGAGACGGAAACATAAATGGTTAACCTAGAGCAGCTTAAAGAAAGCGGTATTATACCACCAGACAGCAAGATTATCTCTGAGCACAACAATACTATCATTGAGTCTACAGCCGAGAAATTAGTGGGTAGGCTTGCGACACTACACTCTATCAATACACGCGATACTCCCGGGGATATATGCTACGCGCACGCACTAGCCTGGGAGATGAGAAATGAAAACGTAGTCGTCAGCCCCATCGCCGAACAACCTATAATTGAGAATGGGGTCGTAATTTCATTATATCCCAAACTAGATCAAATAGATCTACGCAACGTTGAAGCCTCTAGCATACATCAAAAAATATCCACTTTCAATACTTCATTAGGCATGATAAACGAGTATATGCAACACGAGATATACACACTTGACATTTCAGAATACGCAAGTCGACGACTCTATAGTGTCAGAGACGACATGCTATTAAAGAATAACAAACAACTTAGTGAATTTACGAGCGATATACTTAGCTACTATACCCAAAGTTATCCATTTACTGAGTTAGCGTCAGATGACAGGGCGTTAGTGCATGGTGATCTACATATGGGAAATATTGTTATGAACCGCATGTGTGAACCATTTATTATAGACCTTGATTCTACATCAGTCGGACCACGCCTATACGATCTAGCTTCATGGCATGTTCGTTCAATGCGAGGAGATATCGCCCCGACAACAAAAATGATTGATCTTGAGAAAGCTTCAGGACGCTGGAACCAAGAGTCATTTGCAGCATTGATGGGATGGAAAATTATTTCATCACTTACTCACGAAATAAAATACCAACAAAATGATATTGTACGCCAAAACAATATAGCACAATTGATTAGTATAGCAAAAAGACTAAGTCTACCAGGAGATTGGAGACTAAACTCAAATCATGGTCTTGCCTAAAGTTGCGGTAGTAGGTTCGTGCACATCACGCGATGCTTTTAACCGGAGGTTCGCGCCACAATACAAAGAAAAGTAGAACTAGTTGAAACTATTTATCAGTCTTCTTTACTAAGTTTAGCGCGAGAGAGTCCTATTATTGAAAAAATGCCATCTATGATTCAACCGAAATTTCATGAAGTGATAAGTCGAGAATTTTCAGGAAAAAACTTAGGGAGGCTTGCGCTAGCTGCAGCCGACGTAGTAATTATAGACCTTTTTGCAGATATTCACTTTGGCGTAACACGCCTAAACAATGCATGCGTTACTCGTAATCATATGGCATTTTGCCATCCTTCTCAGGCTGACATGTATTTCAGCGATGAAAAATTATTACCACCACATCGGATGCGTTATGAAGCAAAGCACAATAACTACTACAGAGAACTAGCAATTACATCAATAAAGAGAATTCTAGCCGAAATCTACTCTAACAATAGTCCGCTCATTGTATTAAACTCAGCACGAATGTCCTACACCTATAGAACCGCCAACGATAGTTATCAAGTATTTCCAAAAATTGAACGCTTGAAATGGAAGAATAATAATTGGGATGAACTTGATGATGCATTTCAAGAAAATGTACAGTGCGCCCGCATTGAGTATCCAAGAGAGTTATTAGTGGGCGATGAGCAGCATCCCTGGGGGAAACACCCCGTCCACTATAGGCAGAATTTCTACAGTTTTTTCTGGAATTCACTTGATGCTATCCTAAGGGGTTCTTAAATTCAAACTTCAATATATAGATCGTCATCTTTTAAGAGTATTCTTTGAAATTCCTCATAACTGCGTTTGCCGCCAGACAATTCCGCGACCTTATCAAAAGCTACCCACATAACCTTTTCTATCTCTGCATTCGGGACAACTATGTTTCCGCTCGCATACTTTAGCTGCGTCGCAAATCCAACATTAAACCTATCGCGGTCGCCATCTTTCCCAGTCGTATAAATAATCGCGAGAAGCTTGACGTGCTCATCCGGAACAATAAGACCAGTTTCTTCAAGAGTTTCGCGTATTGCTGCTGATTTTGGAGATTCCCCCTCTTCAACGATACCACTCGGAAATGTCCAGTGGTCTTTATAGCCAGCTTTTACCATCAGGACTTCGTTGTTTTCATTTATAATCGCAAGACATGCGCTGCACATTTTACCAGGCAGCGTTTTCGACCACGCTTGATTCTCTGCTTTTGTAAATACTCGCGCCATAATTAACGATAAAAATAACTGGTCGGGGTGACTGGACTCAAACCAGCGACCTCACGGTCCCAAACCGCGCGCGCTATCAACTGCGCCACACCCCGTTATACTGCCAATTCATCTCGGCATCCCCGGCTATTATAGCGTAGATTGCGTGACATTTCCAGGCGCAACCGCTACAATATAAGTATGACTCGCTCAAAACGCACATCGCGCGCACTTGCTGTTGCCAACACGTTCGGTACGCTCGGGTATCTCTCGCTCGTTATCCAATGGGCATGGACGGGGTTGATCCTCGCGTACCCGATCATCATGAAAGCAAACCACGGCGATTTATGGTGGCTTTCGCCTAATTGCCGAACGCACGAATCAACACCTGCCCAGCCGATCGATTTCGGATTTGCAACGCCGGCAGTCAGCTTCCTGGCAATCGTCATTGCGATAGTCATCGTTGTAGTGTCGGTCGTCGCTGTCATCCGCCTGCCAAAGAACGTCGGAAAAACGGGTGCAAAGCTCACGCAAACCGCCGCCGACGCGATCATTCCTGTCGTTGCGCACGCTAAAGACGTGCCAAAAGCTAAACGCAAACGTTTGTCGTTTAAGATTATCGTTGCGCTCAAATGTACGTGCACCGTACTGGCGCTCGCGCTATTGTTGTTTGCACGCCCGATCGGGCAAGTTACGTTCCCTGTTATCTGGGCAGCTGGCATGTTTTGCTTTGTCTGCACGATGGTATATTGGCTGATTCAATACATCGCGGCGCAGGTCGGACGCGTGCCGCAGCATAAACTATGGTGATTGATTTAGCTACGCTTTCGGCGGCGTGATATCAATTTGGCGAACCGTCTTTTCAACCGGCAAATCGTGTTTGTCATCAAACCGATATACAAGCAGTGCGCCAAACGGCATTTCTACCGTACCAATATCGGCGTCTGAGATTTGGTCGAGATATTTCATCAGTGCGCGAATCGTGTTGCCGTGCGATACCAACAAAATATTTTCGCCGCGTTGTAATCGCGGAATGATCTCGGTTTGCAAATACGGAACTGCGCGGGCATACACATCTTTTAGCGTTTCGCCGCCCGGCACAGGATAGTCCCAGCCGCGCCGAATGCCATTAAACGCTTCTTCGCCGATTTCATTTTTAACTTCCCACTTATTTTTACCTGTTAAGTCGCCGTAGTCGCGTTCGTTCAGCTCTTTTGCGGTAATACGCGGCAAATCAATCTGATCGCCTTTGCCTTCCAGGATACCATCGCACGTCTGACGCGTGCGTTTCAGCTCACTCGTATATGCTTCGTTGAATGCAATGTCGCGCAGTTGCTCGCCCAGCATAACCGCCTCATGGTAGCCCTTCTCGGTAAGGTTGACATCCGTCCAGCCTGTCCATTTACCAAGCAAATTCCACTCGCTCTCAGCGTGGCGGCTAATAACTAATATTCCCGATTTTTGCGTTGTCATCATACTGTTATTTTAGCATAATTTCCCAATTTCATCGCTTCGCTCCAGGCTATTTACCTCCATTAGCGTAAACGGTTTTCGTGCTATAATTAACGTATGCAAGACTTTTCTATATCATCTATCACAGCACGACAAATTTTAGATTCACGCGGCAATCCGACCGTTGAAGCCGACGTCATTTTGCGCGATGGCACACTGGGGCGCGCTGCTGTACCAAGCGGTGCAAGCACCGGCGCGGGCGAAGCGCTTGAACTGCGCGATGGCGACAGCGGCTGGGGCGGCAAATCTGTCTACCAAGCGGTTCGTAATGTCAACGAAATTATCGCGCCTGCTCTCGCCGGCAAAGACGCAAGCGATCAAACAGCACTCGACAATGTTATGCTTGCACTCGACAGCACCGACAACAAATCCAAGCTCGGTGCAAACGCGATCCTCGGTGTCAGCCTCGCCGCTGCCAAGGCTGCCGCAAACGCAAAAAAGCAGCCGCTCTGGCGCTACGTCGCCGACATGACCGGCAAATCACCAAGTTTGCCGCTTCCAATGATGAACGTTATGAACGGTGGCGCACACGCTGCTTTTGCGACTGATATTCAAGAATTTATGATCATCTGCAAGAGTGCAAAAACATTTGAAGAAACGCTAAAAATGGGGACGGAGATTTTCCACGCGCTTGCAAAAATCTTAAAAAACCACGATTATCCGACAACTGTCGGTGACGAGGGCGGCTATGCGCCGCGCGTACACAATGGTAACCGCGAACCGCTCACGCTACTGAGTGAAGCAATAACAAGTGTTGGCTATACACTTGGTAGCGACATCGTGTTCGCAATGGACGCCGCGTCAAGCGAATTCTATCAAGATGGTCGCTACGAATTAAAGTGCGAGGGTAAATCGTTGTCAAGCGAAGAGATGATTGATTGGCTTGAAGCGCTTGTAAACGAATTTCCGATCGTTAGTATTGAGGACGGCTTAGCCGAGAATGACTGGTCTGGCTGGCAGCAATTGCGCGCGCGGATTGGCGACCGCATACAGCTCGTTGGCGATGATCTACTCGTCACGAACACTAGCTTGGTGCAAAAAGCGATCGACGAGCATGCCGCTAACGCTCTGCTCGTTAAGCCAAATCAAATCGGCTCGCTCACCGAAACGATCCAGGCGGTCAGCATGGCGCAAGACGCCGGCTGGAACACTGTTATGAGCCATCGCTCTGGCGAAACTGAAGACACAACAATTAGCCACTTAGCAGTGGGCTTAGGCTGCGGGCAAATTAAAACCGGCTCGCTGTCGCGCACCGACCGAATCGCAAAATATAATGAACTATTGCGCATCGCCGAAAGCGACACTAGCCTACAGCTCGCACGTCCGTTCGACGTTTAGTATTCGCGCTCGCAATACCGTTTATGGTATACTCATAGACGAAAGGATATCTCGAGTTGTTAACGATTAAACAAAAAACAAACCGGAAGCGACCGTTGATTTTCATATGCTTGGCGGGTAGTATGTTCGCCGCAGGAGTTTATTTGCTCGCGCTCGTCGCTGCGCCAAGCGTTGCACCGTTTATCGCAATGAAACCGATTGAGGTTGCCGCCTTGCCGAAGCCGCGCACTACCGACAACCGAATCATCATACCAAAAATCGGCGTCAATATTCCTTACGGATCGGGCGCGGCAGCATTAGACCGCGGCGCCGAATGGCGGTATCCAAATAATGGCAGCCCCGCCTCGGGCGGCAATTTCGTTATTGCGGCACACCGGTTTAGCATTCAACCAACGCCGCAAAGTACAATCGAAAAATCACCATTTTACCATATAGATAAACTCTCAGTTGGCGATAAAATCATCGTTGATTACAACGGCGAGCGCTATGGTTACGAGATTAACAATATATTCGACGTGCAAGCAACACAAACCGAGATTGAAGCGCCGTCAACCGAGGCAAAACTAACGCTCTACAGCTGCGAACTTGGCGGCGCAGGCACAGGGCGCATAGTCGTGGCGGCAAAACTGCTTGGCAAGGTAAAAATTGATCAGTAAAAAGCTATTTCGCAAACTCAATCGCACGCGTTTCGCGGATTACGTTTACTTTGATCGTGCCCGGATACTGCATTGTCGATTCGATTTTCGTTGCGATATCACGCGCTAGCTTGATCGCGCTCAGGTCGTCAACTTTCTCTGGCGTAACAATCACGCGGACTTCGCGCCCGGCACTAATTGCATACGCCTTGCCGACGCCCGAAAAGCTCGTTGCAACGTTTTCCAAATCGCGCATGCGCTCGGCAAAGTTTTCCGCTGAAATATTACGCGCGCCCGGACGCGCCGCACTAATTGCATCGCAGATCCGCACGACAATCGCTTCAACCGTCGTCGCTTCAATGTCGTCATGGTGCGCTTCAATTGCATGGCAAATCGCCTCGCTCAAGCCTGCCTTGCGCGCCAAATCCGCGCCGATATGATGATGCTTCCCCTCGACTTTATGCGTCACTGCTTTACCGACGTCATGTAACAACGTCGCAATTTTCGCCGTGCGCACATCCGCACCGATCTCGTCTGCGATCATACCCGCCATCTGCGCCATCTCGGTACTGTGCTTCAGCACATTTTGCCCGTAACTTGTACGGAATTTTAACTCGCCAAGAAGTTTCAACAAATCGCGCGGAATGCCAGTCACGCCAGCCTCACGCGCCGCATCTTCGCCGGCACGCATTGTTTCTTTATCGATCTGCTTTTCAGCCTTAGCAAACACTTCCTCAATCCGACCAGGGTGAATACGCCCATCTTTCATGAGCATTTCAAGCCCGAGCCGCGCCACCTGACGGCGAATCGGATCAAAACTCGACAATACCACCATACCCGGCGTGTCGTCGACCAAGAAGTCTACGCCTGTCGCACGCTGCATCGCTTGAATGTTGCGCCCCTCTTTGCCAATAATGCGACCCTTCATGTCGTCATCCGGCAGTTTAACTGCTGTCACAGTGCGCTCCGCTGTCACTTCGCTCGCCATACGCTCCATAGTCTCAACGAGGATTGTCTGCGCGCGCTCTTCGGCATCGTCCGTCGCTTCTTGCTGTAGTTTCGCTACTAGATTTATCAAATCATGCTTAACGTCGCGCTCCGTCATTTTCATAAGTTTCTCGGCAGCATCTTTCTTTTTTAGTCCAGCGATTTTTTCAAGTTTTTCCTGCTGGCGCGTACGAATGCCGCGAATCTCACTTTTTAGCTCTTCGACTTCATCTTCTTGCTTACGCAGCCTTTCGCTCCGTTTATCAAGCTCGTCTAATTTGCGGTCAAGCGAATTTTCACGCTCAACCAGCCGATTCTCGGTCTTTTTCAGCTCGCGGCGGCGCTCCTGCTCAATCTTGAGAGCTTCGTCCTTCGCTTTCAACACGATGTCGCTCGCTTTACGCTCGGCGCGCGCGACGAGTTTTTCGGCGGTCTCTTTACCTTTAGTTTGTACTTGCTTGTCGTATGCAACTTTACCGCCCACGCCAATAGCAGCACCAACGATTGCGGCAATAATTCCCTCTATCATAGCGTTCCTTTCTCTTACAATCGCTCTTTGTGCGACGCAGGAATGTAGTCGGCAAGAAAGTCACATTGTAAGAATCATTCAAAAAATTAACTAGTCAGTGTCAGGTGATAAACTAGACTCTTCTATTGTAGCATGTTTTTGGCAGGCGCAGCAGACTATTTGCGCGGCTTGGTGATGCGCGCCGCACGACCGTATTCCGGCAAGACAATCTCGTCGGTTTCGCTGCTGGCAAGCCGCGCGAGACAGTCACTCGCCCACGCTTCGCCCGTCGCACCGACAATTGGTACTCCGCGGTCGCTTGCAAGTGTATTCAGCACCGTCATACCAATACGCAGACCAGTAAAGCTGCCCGGACCGCGAAATACGCCAATCCCCGACACGCTGTCAAACGACGCGCCATGCTCATTCAAACGATCACGCAAATACGCCAGCATATCGCGCGCGAGGTTACGCTCTGCCGCCCACGTGTAATCATAGCGCTCGCCCGTCTGCTCGTCTATTAAGCTCAACGCGGCCGTCATGCCAGCGCTATTCCATAGTATGATCATTTCATTAGCTCCTGCACAATCTGCTTACTGCGTTTGCCGCCCGCCGCAAGTTCCAGCCGGCGTGTGTCGTCGGCCTGCACGCGGATAGCGATTCGCAGAGTGTCGTCCGGCAATACATCGCCGACCACTGCCGCCCACTCAATCACTGTCACCGTCTGTGCGTCCTGCACCGCCTCGGCAAGTTCCGCCTGCATAATTCCCGCGTCGTTCAAACGATAAAAATCATAGTGTGCCAGCCGACGCCCGTTCGGCGCATCGTATATGCGGCTCAGTGTGAATGTCGGGCTCTGCACCTCTTCGGCTATTCCCATGCCGCGCGCCAACCCCTTCGCCAGCGTTGTTTTGCCCGCGCCAATATCACCGACCAATTCAATCGTCTCGCCGCCGCGCAATAATGAGCCTAATGTTACACCAAGTTCAATCAGCCCTTCTGCCGTCTGTATAATTATCTCGCTGGTCATATTTGGTATTATACCATTTTGATTAGCGGGATATACCTGCACGCAGATCGCCTGGACGAGTAACCGGATATGGCGCAGCAGCACCTTGCGCCCGGTTAATAATCCCGCTGCTGCTCCACCGCTCATTCGTCTGCGGATTCAAATCATACACGATATCATCGCTAATAACGAGCGGGTTCACTTCCATACGGCGCGCTTCTTTTATTGTTTCAGTATGTTCGCCGTACACAACTAAATCATCCAATAGCCCCTTCTTTGACAATCCATGCGCTAAAAGCAGCGATGACTCTAACAGTGTTCCTCTATGCAGCGAATCGCCTTCAACCGTTACTAAATCGGCAACTGGGCGCGCTTTACCGCCAAGCTCATAGTAGTAGCCTGCGACACGATCGGCGCGCGTCTGCCATGGATAGATCGGACGCTGTACGCCGCCTTTTGCGGCTACTCCTGATTTTATACGCGCAAGCTTCTCGTCCGCGTCAACCGTCACCGCTAACGCAACCAGCCCATCTTCCAATGCCTGTCGAGTATCAGCCGCAACTGCTTTTGCACCAAGATATTTGCAATGCCGCAGATACCATTCGTGACTCGGATGAGGAACATCAAACGAACCGTCCACCAAGACGATTCTCCGCCCCCCCCTCGCGAAGCCGCCGAAACGCACCGAGAACTATATCGTCAACGGCATTGTGCGGATATAGTAATCTATCCATCGGACGCAGTTGCCCGCTAAACACAGTTAATACCTCGTCTGCGCCCACCCGCTCATGCTGCTGATTCATATTCCTCCTTATCTTGCCAGCCGAATGTGCGGTTTTCGTATGTAAATCATCCATTTTTTGCGTGTATTATCTGTTTTGATCAAATGCATGTGTTGATGTACGACCGATTTCGTCGCATTACCAGGCGAACGCGCGTACAATGAGTAGCCGTCCGCTTCGTATTTTGCCGCTAATGTTATATAATCAAGCTTCTCGTCCGACGTCAATTCATCAAGCGAAGCGACGTGTCTTTTCGGGATAATCATCATATGCTCCGCCACGCCGCAGCCATCCCATATATCGTAGCCAAATACGTTTGTAATGATGAGGCAATGCTCGCTTTTGCCCACATACTGCGGACCGCCGTTCATAGCAATATCGCAAAAACTACACGCCGCGTTTTTCGTCTTACTCTTCTGTCTGTGCGCGCGATACCGCTGCTCGGCGCGCGGATGGCGCGTCATCGGACCAGCCAGCGACAAGCGCTCGGCGATACGCTTAGTTCGTTCTCCCCTCATCGTTTACTCAGTATACCACGAGTTTCGTAAGCCAGACGGTTATTTCGCAAGGAGAATATACGGCTTTTCGACACTTAGCTGAATTTTCTTCGTTTTGCCGTAATTTTTAATTAAATGCGTGTGCTGGTGCGCGACCGATTTTTGCGTGCTTTTCGGCGGACGGGCATAAAACGAGTAGCCGCGCGCTTCGTACGCTGCGATAATATCAACAAATTCCTGGCGCTCCACCGCCGTGAATACATGAACACCCTCAATGTGGCGCTTCGGCACGATCATTACGTGATCGGCGACATCGCAACCATCCCACACGCTGTAGGGGAAGTTATTCCGGGCAACCCAAAAATGCGAAAATTCCTCTTTGACTTGCGGATGAGTCGAGGTAAACTCGCAAAAATCACAGCGAATCCCCGCCGCTTTTGCCTGCTTGCGCTGCAGTGCGTAGCGTTTTTCAGTTTTGCGTGTCCGATACATTTATTGCTCCCGCTAGTATGCGTACTTACTTTTTATAATATCTGCACCACTATAGCACTCTTCTGTTATATAAACCACTGCTTCTCGTATATTCTTCTCTATCAGCACGCAAAGGCGTGTAGTTGAAGGGCTTTTGGCTATAAACTAATTTCTCTCGGTTCGCTCAACATAAACCCAACATATGTCCCGTCTTGCTCATATGCTTTCTCCCCGATGAACGACGGCGTGTAGCGTAAATCTTTTCGGTAGACAAAGTTGTCTTCACTGCTCAACATATCCTTATCGTCAGTTGCTATCTTGCCTTGCATTTGATAAACAATTTTATTATTGCTCGCCACCTCACTGCGAACGAAACGCATTATGTCATCACAAATTGCATCCAGCAGTGCTGTATTGATGTTTGCATTTGAAATTTCGTAGGCGACAAAGTGCGGCGCAACTTCTGTGATATCGTGCAGCGGACGTACGACGATAATACGGTTTACACGGCTTGCTCTCAAATACCGCCGCGTTTCGCCGTCGTTGATCGTAGAGGTTATCAAGCAATTTAGCTGTACGGCAGTCGTTGTATGAAAATCAATTACGAGATCCGGCTTATTTATTGCGATATAGTTTTTAATATAATCCGCCCGCCGAGACTCATACGTATCAAGTGTTGTGTTATAGCTCCGGTTTATATCTGATTCGGTATACCGCTTATGTGCTGCAAATGCCCGCGGATTGCCGATGAGCATATCAACACGCTCTAGTACTTCTTTCCTGCGCTGCAATAAGTGGCTAAATAACTTCGGACCAAGCAGCTCGTTGCCGTGGCTTGCACCAATGAGTAATATGTTCGGTGATGCTTTTACCATACCTCTATCACAGCAAAGAATCCTCACTCTAGTAGGTAAGGATTCTCTTGCGTGCCAGCAACGATTCAGTAATCTTATCGTAGAAAATTACTTTTTCTCGTCAACCACCTCACCCTCAACCGGTTCGTCCTTATCAGATTTTTTATCGTCCGATTTTGACTCATCAGCTTTTTTGTCGTTAGCAGCTTGCTGATACATCTTTGCGCCGATCGGCATAATGGCGTCATTCAGTGCCTTCAAAGCCACCTCTAGCTCATCTTTATCTTCCGACTCCTTATGTTTTTCAGCTTCTTTTACAGCGTCTTCAATCGCTTTTTTGTCGTCGTCAGAGATTTTGTCTTTATACTCGTCCGGCATTTTTTTCGCCTGATAAATCGCGTTCTCAAGCTGATTCTTCGCGTCAATCGCTTCGCGCTTTTTCTTATCCTCGTCAGCGTGCAACTCGGCTTCTTTTTGCGCTTTTTCAATATCCTCCTTACTCATGTTGCCAGAGTTCTGAATAGTAATAGACTGCTCTTTGCCTGTACCTTTATCTTTCGCTGTTACATTCAAAATACCGTTCGCATCAATATTAAACGTTACCTCAATCTGTGGTACGCCGCGTGGCGCCGGTGCGATACCATCTAGAATAAAGCGCCCTAAGCTTTTATTATCGTTTGCAAATTCGCGTTCGCCCTGCAGAACATGGATTTCCACTTGCGGCTGGTTATCGCTTGCCGTCGAGAATACTTCCGATTTGCTGGTTGGCACGGTGGTGTTGCGCTCAATCAGCTTCGTCGACACGCCGCCCATCGTTTCGATGCCAAGACTTAGCGGCGTCACGTCAAGCAACAGCACATCTTTCACGTCGCCCGCTAGCACGCCGCCCTGGATCGCCGCTCCAACCGCCACAACCTCGTCCGGATTGACGCCCTGCATCGGATCTTTGCCAAATAGTTTTTTCACCCGCTCAACGACTGCCGGCATGCGCGTCATGCCACCAACCATCACGACATTATTAATGTCTGATTTCGATAGCTTCGCGTCTTTGAGCGCCTTATCAACCGGACCATCCAAGCGGTCAAGCAAATCTTTCACAAGATCTTCCAGCTTCGCGCGCGTCAGACTAAGCTCAAAATGCTTTGGACCGTCAGCATCAGCAGTAATAAACGGAATGTTGACTTCATACTCCGTAGTTGACGACAACTCTTTCTTGGCTTTTTCTGCCTCGTCTTTCAGACGCTGCATCGCGGCATTGTCCTTACGCAAATCAATTCCTTCTTTAGACTTGAAGTCATCGAGGAAATAATTCACAATCGCGTTATCAAAGTCTTCGCCGCCGAGGTGCGTGTCGCCATTCGTGCTTTTTACTTCAAACACACCGTCGCCCAGCTCCAAAACACTAACATCAAAGGTACCCCCACCAAGATCAAACACAACAATCGTTTCGTCGTTTTTACCTTTCTCCAAACCGTACGCCAAAGCCGCAGCTGTCGGTTCGTTGATAATACGCTTAACCTCCAGACCGGCGATCTTACCGGCATCTTTCGTCGCCTGGCGCTGTGAATCATCAAAGTATGCCGGCACAGTGATAACCGCTTCTGTCACCTTTTCACCAAGAAATGCCTCGGCATCAGCTTTAATTTTGCTCAAAATCATCGCCGAAACTTCTTCTGGCGTATATTCCTTGCCACCCATTTCAACCGCTACACCGCTGCCTTTTTTAACAATCTTGTACGGCATGATGTCTAGGTCTTTTTGGACTTCTTTGTCGCTAAATTTACGAC
The DNA here is from genome assembly GCA_013333675.2 of Candidatus Saccharimonadota bacterium. GTDB lineage: Bacteria > Patescibacteriota > Saccharimonadia > Saccharimonadales > Saccharimonadaceae > Saccharimonas. Next base: position 22,855 of record JABCOJ020000024.1, read on the forward strand.
CAATCAGGCGCTTCACACCATAAATCGTGTTTTTTGCGTTCGTCACGCGCTGGCGCTGCGCCACCTGCCCAACAAGGCGCTCGCCTTTTTTATTAATAGCTACGACCGACGGTGTTGTTCGATTGCCTTCTGCATTTGTGATAACCTCTGGTTTACCCGCCACCAAATATGCAAATGCACTATTGGTCGTACCAAGGTCAATACCGATAATTTTACCCATTTTATTCCCCTTTCATTAAATTATAGTAGGTCAAATTGTCTTACTGCTATTTTAGCACTCTTTGCTAGTGAGTGCCAACATATTTAGTATAGAAAATTAGCACTCTCATGTCAAGAGTGCTAATTCATGTCTTTGGATACTTCATCATTTCCGTACGACACGCACCATCGCATGGCGGATTGGTACACCATTTAACGTGTAGCCAGCTTGCATTTCCTCAGCGATAACTTCGCTGTCACCTTCAGATTCTTCGTCAAATTGCACTGCCTGGTGCAATTCCGGATTAAACACCGTACCTGGCGCAGCGGCAATTTTTTTCACACCGAGCGCCTCCAGTTGTTTCGCGAGCTGCTTATCAATGCCCGCGATACCTTTTGCCCACGGATTATTTGCTAAGTCCGCCGGTACATTCGCCACTGCCCGCTCAATTGTATCTATTACTGCGAGCAGCTTCAAAATCGCCTTCGTCTCACCTATCTGGTGCGCCGCTTGTTTTTCGCCCTCCATGCGTTTGCGGTAATTTTCAAAATCCGCCCGCGTACGCTGCAAATCCTGCGTCAACTCACCAATTAATTGCTCATACTCTTCTGCTTTTTTTTGCTTTGTCATCTATAAAACCTCCTCTAACATCGTTCCGGCGCGCCGGACCAATTCCATCGTACGGCGATAGTGCTGGCGCGTCGGACCAATAATACCAATGTAGCTGCGATCGCTGAACGGCGAGCGGAACCGGCTAATAATAAGTGTTGCGCCGCTTGATTTGCCGATCGGATTTTCGCTGCCAATGAATACGTTCAAAGGCTCATTTGGCTGTGCCTCACTCAGCCACGGCTCAATATTATCAATCAATGTCGCAACGGCGCGCACATGGTCGCCTTCGCGAAACTCCGGGTGGCTAAACAAATTCGCGATACCGTTCATATACAGCTCGCTGCCAATCGTCGCAAATCCAAAATTTCCCGTCAAATCCACCAGGCTATCAACTGCCGAACGAATTGCTCGATCAGCCTTGTTGATATGCGAACTGACATGAGCCTCAATCGCTCGCGCACTGCGGTCAATGCCGCTCGGCAACTCCGTCATCGTCGCTTCGGTGATACCATTTACATAAAACCGATAGCCCTTGTCGGTCGGAATACGCCCCGCGCTCGTATGCGGCGCTTCAATAAATCCCATATCTTCAAGTTTCGCCATTTCGCTGCGAATCGTCGCACTGCTTACGCCAAAAAGTTTCGCTAGCGTAACGCTGCCTACGGGCGCCGCAATCTCGGCGTATTGTTCAATAATCGCTGCTAAAATCGCTTGTTGGCGGTCGGTCATGGCTATATTGTAACGCATATTTAGCACTCATGCAAGGCGAGTGCTAAATCGTCGGCACTACATAACCGTCATGGCAAACCCTATCCGCGGCGCGGCTGTGCCAACCCTTGCAGTTCCTCAAGCAAATCCCGCGCCACTAGTCGCGCTTCATCGTCTTTGCGGTTATATGCATCCGGTTTTCGCGCGATATCACCTGCGATACGCACCGTTTCGTCCAAATTATCGTTAATAATAAAGTGATAATATGGCACTTCCAAAGCATGCGTCAACTCTTTGATAGCGCTCGCGAAACGTTTCGGCCATTCGGTTTCAAATTCCTCAACACTCGCATAACGCGTCTGCAGCCGGCGGCGCCACTCGTCGTAATTTGGCGGTAATAAAAAAATTGCAACAACTGTTTGCGATAGGTTTTTATATTCATCCACACCCTGCACATCAATATCGGTAATAGCAATTCTGCCCGCATCGTGGATCGCCTGAATCTCCGCTACGCCCGTGCCATAAACTGTACCGTGCACGAACTTCGCCTCAATAAAGTCATGAGCATCAAGCATTTTTTCTGCCGTCGCTTCGTCAATGAAATGATAATCAACACCATCGCGCTCTTGCACGCCAGCATTTCGCCGTGGCGGGCGCGTCGTATATGACACAATATCTGCAAACTCCGGGTCTTGCAACAATCGCTGTTTTGTCGTGTCTTTACCTGCACCGGAAATACCCACCAATAAGACAAGTTTCGTATCTGCAACAAGCTGCCGTACGCCGCTATTCGGTTGATAGGCGGCGATTTTTTGTGCTAAATCCATGCCCTATTGTACCATACGACATCTTGACGATACTTAACGCCGAGCCAAATATACAGACCAATCGTCAGCGCACTTACTAAACCGCCAGAACTACACGCTGCCCAAAGTTCACACTACGGATGCCACGCCTGCAGCCTATCGTACATAAGCTTGCGGCTTTCGCGCGCTGCCCGCGTATTTGCGTCCGTCGTGCCGCCAACGTTCATGCGTATTGACTTCGTTGACAATACACCGTTACCCGCAAACACATGCCCCGCCCCACCGTATATCGCCAGATCAGTATTCTGCGGTCGCTGGTCATTAATGCTTTTACCCATGCTGGCGCTGTTCCACATTTGATCATCGCTGCCCGCAATAATCAATAGGTTCACTTTGGTATTGAGCGGAATCTTCTTACTCTCATTGTTCTCATCCATATCAACCGCCGCTTGGTACGCGTTTTTATAT
>JABCOJ020000025.1 GCA_013333675.2 Candidatus Saccharimonadota bacterium
CAACTGTCGCCGTACGCGTTTATTGAGGTAGCGGCGCGGGCGCAGAAATGGGTTGATCAGGCGATTAGCCGTAATATGTATCTGGAAACGCGTGATATCGACGAGTACGAAAAGATTTACCGCGAGGCCTGGCGGCGCGGACTTAAGACGACGTACTATCTGCACGTGAAACCGCGCCATCAGTCCGAACAGACTACGGTTGCCGCAAACAAAGCAGAAAAAATTCAGAAAGAAAATCAACGCAAAGTTGGATTCGGCTTTGCACGGAAAAAATAAGAGGAGGAGCTATGACATCATCAACACAACCAAAGGGAATTTTAGGCTCAGGCTTGTGCGACGGATTACAACTGAAACCGGTGCGCTACCAGTGGGCGTATGATCTATACAATCAAGCAGTAGCGAATACATGGTTCCCGAACGAAGTGCAGCTCGTACAAGATTTGGCTGATTTTGAGAAAATGACAGACGAGGAAAAGCACGCGCTCAAGACTGTTATTAGCTATCTCAATCCAAACGAGCTGCTTATTAATAAAAGCCTCGCTTTTGGAATCTACCCATATGTCAATGCCGCTGAAGCGCATTGTTATCTCTCGAAACAGATGTGGGAAGAAGCAAATCACTTCATGACATTTGAATATATCATTGAGACGTTTCCGTTTAATCGCGAAGAGATTTACGCAGCCGGGCGCGGTAAGCAAAGCCTGAAAGATAAATCCGATTTTCAGCTGAAGTATGTCGGGCGTATGCTTAACGATAAGCTTGATGTTACTACGACTGAAGGCAAGAAAGACTTCGTTCGTAATCTTGTGGCATATAATATTGTACTGGAGGGCATCTGGTTTTACTCAGGTTTCATGGTTGGTATGAGCTTTCGGCGGCGTAATCTATTGCGTAATGTTGGCAGCCTGTTGGATTGGATTACGCGCGACGAAAACTTGCATTTAACGTTTGGCATCAATTTGCTGCTCACTATTATGGAAGAGAATGAAGACTTGCAAGACCCAGAGTTTGCTGAGGAAATTCGCGGGCTGATTCTGAAAGCCGTTGAACTTGAGGAAGCGTATAACAAAGATATGCTGCCGCAGGGAATTTTGGGCTTGAACGCAGAGTATGTCAATCAGTATGTCAAATTCATGACCGATCGGCGGCTTGAAGAGCTTGGGTTTGAGAAAGAATACCACGTATCGAATCCTGCCAAATGGATGGCAGCGGCGAATGATACGTTGGAATTGGTAAACTTCTTTGAAAGTACAAATACAAGCTACGAAGTTAACTCAGTAAAGTAGAGGTGCTATGAACAATTTTGACTCAGTGCGAGTTGGCTGTTTGGCGACAACGAATGCCGACGGCTCGCCGCGCGCAACGCCACTCCATTTTGCGCTCACTGATACGCAACTGGTCTGGCTGTCATCTGAAACGGCGGTTCACTCGCAGAATATCAGTCGCGATCCACGCGTATCATTTACGATATGGAAGAGTCCGACGATTGCGCTGCGTATTGATGGCACAGCACGCGTAGCATCAGGCGATGAAGCTAGAGCGTTGACGCACGCTTTCCGCAAAAAACTTGGCGATTCGCCAAAATTACCAGGCGCATTCGTCTACGCTGTCGACCGCGTAAAGTAGCATATTCTACAACGTACGATGGTCGCATTTTGATTGAATCAACGGTACCTAGTACTGTATGATAAACGTAAGCAGATAGCATAAAAAAGGGGGAGAATATGGCAGACGACGATACAGCGTCGGTAAAACGTGTGTTATCAGACGATAACGCATCGCTTGAAGATAAACTGAAAGCAATTGAGCAAATGGTGCAGCAAGCGCAGATAGAAGCTGACATGAAAGCAAAAGCCACCGGGGAAATTGTTGCGCCCGTTGATCCGGCTGATCTGACGATGTGCATTGGCTGCCAGTAAACATCATTTGATTTTAGCGTAATCAAAAATTGTCTTTTGTGATAGTTGACAGAGGCAATTTTTGTTATTTAGCGTCTATAATATCCTTGCTACGCTACATATAGCGTAGCAAATAAAAACCATGCTATAATAAAATTCCATGGAGATAACAGATCACATGGGCAAACAGACAAAATTTATTTTCGTTACCGGCGGCGTTCTTTCGGGGGTAGGAAAGGGAATTGCCGCGGCAAGCATCGGTGCGGTACTTAAGTCCAAGGGCTTGTCGGTTTCGATTCAAAAATGCGACCCGTATCTCAATGTTGATGCGGGTCTTTTGAATCCGGCGGAACACGGTGAATGTTTTGTTACTAAAGATGGTGCCGAAACTGACCTTGATCTGGGGCACTACGAACGATTTCTTGACATTGAATTAACGCAGCAGAACGCAACGTTGGCGGGGCGTTTACTATCAAACCTGATTGCCGACGAGCGTGCCGGCAAGTTCGGCGGCAAAACCGTGCAATTGATTCCGCACTTAACCGGTGCGATTCAACAGGCAATCATAACAGCCGCTGAGGGCAGCGATGTTCATATCGTTGAGATTGGCGGCACAGTGGGTGACTATGAAGGTCTGAGCTTCATTGAAGCAATCCGTGAATTTGCTCATAAAGTCGGTAAAGAGCACTGCCTGTATGCGCATGTTGTGTACGTACCTTTTATCGGCACAAGCAAGGAATTTAAGAGTAAACCAGCGCAAAACGCCTTGAATGATCTGCGCGGTTTCGGTATTGTGCCGGAAATTGTAATTGTACGCAGCGACGAGCCGGCGCCAGCCTCAATCGCGCGTAAAATCGCATTATTCGGCGGTGTCGACGAAGCGGGCGTGCTGATGTTGCCGAACGTGGACAGCGTATTCAAGATTCCAGCGCGTATTGCCGAAAGTTCGCTCATGACAATTCTTAATACATTTACCTGTAATGTAGCGTTGCCGCAGCTGGATGCATGGACAGATTTGGCGCAGCGACAAAACAAAACGCACCGCGAAAGCGTGATTGTTGGGCTTGTTGCAAAATATATGGATAACGAGGATACCTATCTATCAGTGACGGAAGCACTGCGGGCTGCTGCCTGGGCGGAAAATGTCGGGCTGACAATTAAATGGATTAATGCCGAGACGGCGACGAAACGTGATTTTGCGAATGTTGATGCGCTACTCGTGCCTGGAGGTTTTGGTGTGCGCGGTGTTGATGGCAAGACTGCAGCAGCAATCTATGCGCTTGAAAACAATACGCCATATTTAGGGATTTGCTTAGGGCTGCAGACAGCGGTGATCGCAGCAGCGCGGCGCGCAGGGCTAGCGGATGCGCATAGCACGGAATTTGATCCCGCAACGACGCACGATGTCGTCTATATCATGCCCGGGCAAGAAGGTAAGGAGTCGACAGGCGGTACGTTGCGGCTTGGCAATTATCCAGCAGTATTCACGGCGCGGTCAAAAGTTGCAGAACTATATCAGAATGATCATACAACTGAACGCCATCGCCATCGCTACGAAGTAAATCAATACTACTTGCCGCAAATTAAAGCGGGCGGCGTCGTTGTGAGCGGCATGTCGCCTGATGGCTCGCTCGTAGAGTTTGTCGAAGCGCCGGCATGCGACTTCTTTATCGCTACGCAAGCGCATCCGGAATTTCGTTCGCGCCCAATGCGCCCGCACCCGCTATTTACGGGGCTTATTCGGGCTGCTATTGACAAAAAATAATGCTTATGCTAATATAAAATTATGGCAGAAGAAAAACAAACACCAGAAGTCAGGTCTGTCGACGATATGATGTCTCGGGAAGACACTCTTATGCTGCGTGCTATTTTGCGCGATCGCAACTCGCGCGGCGTCATGCCAGTGTCGGTGTATCGTCCAGCAGACTACGAAGACGGCGAAGTGCTCGGGTAGTTACCGCCGCCAAAGAAAGCGTTCGCGATTCGTTCCCGAGCGCTTTTCGCATCTGTTATAATAGAACACATGAATGATATACTGCCATGTATTGCGAAAATAATCAAAAAACAGTTTAATCAAGATGTTTCTGTTGAATGCAGCCGTCCCGACCCGAAATTTGGCGATTTAGCAACGAATGTTGCACTGCAGCTAGCGGGGCCACTGGGCAAAAATCCGCGGGAAATCGCCGAGCAAATCGCCGAAAAGTTGCGCAGCGAAGCGGATTTCGCCGAGGTTAGCGTGGCGGGGCCGGGGTTTATTAATATTAGACTCAGCGACAGTGCACTGCTGGAATCGTTGCGGGTGCGACCGGCTACGCGGCGCCAGGGTCAGGTGGCGGTGATCGAGACTAATTGTCCGAATCCGTTCAAAGCCATGCATATCGGGCACGCGCTCAATTCGACGCTGGCGGACACTATGGCAAACCTGCTGGCGGTCAGCGGCGCAGCGGTGCATCGGGTCAGTTATCACGGCGACGTCGGTACACACGTCGGTAAGAGCATGTGGGCGATTTTGCGCGCAATCGACCGCGACCCGGCGAAACTAGACGAAATTCCGCCTGAAAAGCGCAACGAATTTATGAGCCGCATGTATGTCGAGGGCTCGAAGGCTGCCAAAGAGTCACCGGAAGCGCGGGCAGAAATCGATGAATTAGCCAAGCAATCGTTCATTTTGGACGACCCGATTTACAAGCAAGTTTACGAAATCTGCAAGCAGTGGAGCTATGACGAAATCGATGCCAATGTGGCGCGGCTGGGCAATGTGCCGATCGAACGGCGTTACTCTGAGAGTGAAACCGAAGAGCTGGGCAAGGCTTTGATCATTGAAAAAACGCCTGAAGTATTCAAAAAATCCGACGGCGCCTACATTTTCGAGGGCAGCAAATACGGCTCGTTCGACAATATTTTCATCGGTTCGCACGGCAATGGTTTGTACGGCGCGCACGACATGGGCTTGATTCAACTGAAACACCAGAATTTCCCGAACCTCGACCTGTCGGTGACGGTTAACGGCGAGGAGCAAGCGGCGTATTTCCGCGGGGTGATCGCGGCTAGCGAGTTGGCAATTCCAGAACTCAAGGGCAAGTTATTCAATTACGCCACTGGTTTGGTGAAATTAAGCACCGGCAAAATGAGCTCGCGCACTGGCGAAGTGGTGACGATCGAGTGGTTGTTTAACGAATTTGCCAAAGCAATCGCGGCGCACGGCGGCGACGCTTCCGAGGAAATCGTAGCGGGCGCGCTGCGCTACCAATTCCTGAAAGTGAAAATTGGCGGCGATGTGATTTTTGACATCAACGACGCGGTGAGCTTGACGGGTAATACTGGAAGCTATCTGCAGTACGCTCATGCCCGGGCGCGGCGCGTTCTCGAAAAGAGCGCGCAAACGCCAGTATTTCCGCAGGCGATATACGATGAAGACCGTGCGCTTATCCGCAAGCTTAGCGAATATCGCGAGATTGTTGAGCAGGCGGCGCGAGGGCTGGAACCGCATCATATTTGCACCTATCTCTTTGAGTTAGCGCAGGAATTTAACCGCTACTACGAGCACCATCAGGTGATTGGCAGCAGCAAAGAAGCGCATCGTATCGCTATCGTTGCTCTCTATGCTGATATTTTGAAAGCTGGATTGGCAATTCTTGGTATCAGCGCACCAGACGAGATGTAACATTGATGCGTGTGATGCGTTTAGTTAAGGTATGGCAAAAGGAGATCGGCTATGGCAGCAGCCAAAAAATCAGCAAAAAAACCGACAGCAAAGAAAATCGTTGAGGAGACAGAGCTAAAGGCGACTGATGTCATTAAAAAGAGCCATCTTGCAGGGTTTGCAACGTTTATCCGCGAGCAGGGCGTAGTCGGGCTAGCGGTCGGTTTGGCGATCGGCGCAGCTGCTGGCGACACGGTGAAAAAACTCGTACAA
>JABCOJ020000026.1 GCA_013333675.2 Candidatus Saccharimonadota bacterium
GTGGCGAGTTTCCAGCATGCGCCGCATGACGAACTGGAACAGGCGGTGAAAGATTGGGTGCGAAACGAAGCGGTACGATATGTGGGGGTAAAGTACTTTGCAGAAACTCAAACGGAACACCAGATGAATAATGCAGTGACTCAAAATATCGATCCAATATTGCATATCAATCCGGCGGGCGATTGGCAAATTGGCGGATTTGATGCTGACGCGGGTCTAACAGGACGCAAACTGGCGGTGGATAATTATGGTCCGCGCGTGCCGCTTGGCGGCGGGGCATTTAGCGGTAAAGATCCAAGCAAGGTAGACCGCAGCGCTGCGTATATGGCGCGCAAAATTGCCATTGACTATTTGCGCCGATCCCGCGCGGGCGAAGTGCTTGTACGATTAGCCTATGCAATAGGCTGCGATCAGCCAGTTGAAGCTACGGCGATCGTCGACGGCGTGCCGCGCGAAATTACCGGGTATGATTTGACGCCGAATGGCATTATTGAAACGCTTGATTTGCGCCGCCCGATATATGAACAAACTGCCCGTTGTGGTCATTTTGGACATGCGGATTTTCCGTGGGAGCATTAACATTACTAAGACTGGCGTTTGCGGTAAATCTTGACGATCCAAATCGCTGCTGTACCGACAATAACTGCCGCGATGCCGCCGAAAATATACAGCAGATAATTTGGTGCCGTGTTTGTGCTGCTGCGAGCGCGAGAGTTATTAGCGTCTTTGTTCGTTTGTTTTTCGTTCGCTTTCGGGGTGTCTGTTGACGTGCTGGCGTCTGCGACTTTTTCTTTTTCACCTGTCTTTATATGTGCGGCGTCTGCCTCTGCTCCTGCAAGCGTCGTCGTGTACGGTTTGCCGCGAATTTCGCTGCTGCCGTCGGCGCGAACATATTTTCGCTGCACGGTAACGTGGTCGCCTTGCTTGCTGATGAGTGCGAGCGTTTCGTAGCCGCCTGTTTCGTCGTAGCCTGCGCTGTCGCCGTCGGTAAATTTCCACTCAAACGGAAACGGCGTGTCGTCGCATTCATTGCCGATGCCGTCGCCATCGCTATCAATCTGGCTATAATTATAAACGTCTGGGCAATTGTCGAATTCGCGCGGAGTCGAATCGCCGTCGTCCGACACGGTAAGCGGCGTCGTGGCGGTATTTGTTTTGCCATTTGAATCAGTGACGCGCAATGTCAATACGCCGTCGAATTCTGTCGTGAATGTATGATTGAACGTCGGCTGCGTCGTTTTCAAATCGTACACGCCGTCTTGGTTAAAATCCCATTCGTACGAAACGATTGCACCGTTTGCAGCATATGATCCGCTGCCGTCGATTCGGATCGTCCCGCCGACTTTCACGACATACGGCCCGTTGATCCAGGCATTTGGTTTGGCGGCTGCCGTTTGAATGGCGTTTGTTACGGCGATATTGACATTGTCGTCATCAGCATTAATGAATGCGCCGCTTTTTTCGACGAGCGGTTTGATCGTTTCGTCATGTTCTAAATATTCGTCGGCAAGCACGTACAATTGCGCCGGATCGACGGCGAACGCGAGCGCGTTAATCTCTTTTTCGGTGAGATTCGTGCCCGGCTCGGGGCTGAGCGCGGGTGCGTCGGTGACGGTCAGGACAATCTTTTTCACGCCTGGTCGCCACGGTAATTCAAGCGCTGATTTTATGCCGGAATACATCGTTTCTGGTGCGTCGCCTCCGCCGTCTGCCGAAATGTTTTCGAGCGATTTTTTCAGCGCGGCGGCGTCGCTTGTGAACTCCTGGTCGACCCGCGATCGATAATCATTTGGGTAGTTCGTCCGCGCCGGATCGTCGCGATATGACGTGATGGCGAAGCGGGCGCTGTTCGTTTGTTTTTTAACATCGTCGACGATCATCGAAATATGCGCCTTAATTGAACTGATCTTCAATCCCATAGAGCCGGTGGTGTCAATATTAAACACGATATCAATATCGCTGCTTGTGCCGCCAATTTGCTTGAATTGTTTTTCGAAATCAGTTTTCCGCAGTTTTGCGTCGACAGCTTTGGCGTACTCGCGGTGCCCGGTTGTATTTGGATGATACCATTCGTTAACGTCGCCGCTCGGTTCCATAAATTCATTCAGCCAGCGGTTTGGATTCCTGTGTTTACTGCTTGGGTCGGGCTCGTGCCCCTCAAAGCGAAGCGGAATGTCATTGATGAATATGACTTGACCGGGGTGGGACTTGTTGTCTTCAGCGACTAGTTGTGCGAGCATAGCGTTGCCGCGCCGTCCAAGATCGCGAATTTCGTATGCGGCGTAGTATGCTGTCGAGAACGGCCAGCCGCCAAGCGAATAGTCGGATGCGGTCGCGAGCAGCGGATATCCAGCGATGACGATTTTAGCGTCTTTGCGGAGACCGTTGGCGCGAAGGCGAGTAAGTACTCTTTTGATTTTTTCTGCTAAATCATTAAGTGACGTTTTTGCTTTATTAATATTTGCCTCACAACGATTTCTATCTCGCCACGGTCGTATGGCAAAACATGTTTGTACTATATCTTCAAACTTTATATCATTTCCGCCAATAGAAAACATCACAAGATCAGTTTGCGGTCCGACAAAACTCGCTTGCGCTTTTATCGTTCTCGTACAAGAATATGAAACATTTTGTCGCATACCAATATTGTGGTTGCTGCCAATTTGTATGGAGTGTATGTTGAGAGCTCCTGACATTTCATCAGAAAATCTAGTGCTGCACTGTCGCTGCAGCCTGTGTCGTATGGTTGCTCTCGGGGTGCTAAGTGGAAATGTTGCGAACGATAACTCTCTTTTAAATTGCCTATCGGAAAGTATATTGCTAGTGACCGCACCGCCGCAAGCCCTATTATTAAATGTTAACGAAATGCCGCGATCTACTAGCGAGTTCAGATAAATATGCGCCCAGTTGTTGCCGCTGCGGTAGCATTCGTCTGGTCCGTAATAATTTCCCGCGCCATTCCCGGCTGAATACGAATCGCCAAGCAATACAGCGTGGAGTTTTTTGCCGGATAGAGAAGGGCGAAGCTCAACCTCGCCGTGCGCGATTGACGCATAAAAAACCGCAGCAATGGTCGCCGCGGTTAATGATAGTAACAATATAGTGGATATTTTTTTCATAATTTCCTCTATTCTTTCCTTATAGATACAC
>JABCOJ020000027.1 GCA_013333675.2 Candidatus Saccharimonadota bacterium
GGCTACAGTTGACAGTAACGTTGAACTGCCAGACCGGGCGTGTGATGGCGGCGAGGAACGTATAGTTTGGCTGACGCGAACAGAAGTCGAAGCTACTGATAAAATTGCGCCGGGTTATCGGGATTTTGTGCTGAAATGGTGGCCGGCTGATTCCGTGATAACGTGAAAGGATTTTCGTGTCAAACATAGAATACGAGGCAAAAATATATGATGTCGATCCAGCCGATATCGCAGGAAAGTTGGCGAAGCTCGATGCCAAAGAAGTCGGTAGCTATAATTTTCGCCGTTACGTGTTTGATACGATTCCAGCTAAGCCAGATCGCTGGGTGCGGTTGCGCTCTGATGGGAAACAGGCGACTTTGACCGTCAAAGAAATAACTGCCGACACCATTGATGGTACTCATGAGTGGGAAGTTGAAGTGTCTGATATGGAAACAACACTGGAAATATTAGCAAAAATCGGTATCAAACCGCGCGGTTATCAAGAAAACAAACGCCAAGAGTACGACCTGGAATTGCTTTTGCAGGCAGCGCGCTTAGCGCCAAGTTCATACGGCATGGAGCAATGGAATATCATCGTGGCGCAGGACGCCAAACTGCGCACTCAACTGAAAAAGTCAAGTAGTATTGTGAATGGTTCGCGCTTTGATGCGAGCTATATATTGGTTTTCACTGCGAAAACTGCGAGCGGATTTGATAGGCATATGACGCACATGCTGCGCGACGTAAAAGGTATGAATACAGTAACGGCAGCGGCAATGAAAACAGGATGGAAACATTGGGCGAAAACTGATTTTAAGGTATACGATACGCCGGATGGACTGCACCAGTGGGCGGCACGACAAGCGTATATCGCGCTCGGGTTTGTCATGCTGGCAGCAGCAGAGCGAGGAATTGATTCGTGTGCAATAGAAGGTTTTTTGATCGACAAAGTAGTTGCCGTACTAGAAAGTTTCAAATTGATCAACCGTGACAATGATTTACCGGTAGTAATGCTAGCGCTTGGTTACCGTGCCGACGGATCGACACATCCGCGCAGCCGCCGTGATATGGACGAGATTGTAACGTGGTATTGATAGCGCTGAGGATGTTTGTTCTTCTGCTGCGCTACTTGAGCTACCGTCGCTTCTTTCGCTTTTCTACGCCGACTAAATATCGACCAAATGTCCAGCCGTGGCAGATTTTTGGTACAATCCATTCCCACGCTATCCACCAAAGTATCAGAATAGCTTGTGGACTGATTTGATAAATCGCTGGGACATAGACGCGCAGTATCATGGCACTCATTGACGCTATGAGCATAATTGCTACTGCATCAATACACCCGGCGAGGAAGTGATTGGCGAGATTGTTCTTTACAGGCTCAGCGTTGAGCGGCTGGCTTTTTAGATATTTCTTGAGACGGAATGTCATGGTGTAGCCGAGTGCCGCGCCGAGCGTATTCATTACTAGATCGTCGACGTCAAACAGACGATAACTGCATGGGTAGATATGAAAAAATCCGGTCAGCTGTGCAATCTCGATCAAGAATGACAAACCTAAACCTGCCGCGATAGCGAAACGAATGTGCTTTCTAAAATACAACGCAACAAATGCGCCGAGCGGCATGAAGAAACAAATATTGGCGATGACTTGCAGTGCGGCAGTTATGTGTTTGCCGGGTCGCATAGCATCAACAACCCAGTGGAATGGGATAAGCTGCGGCGATAAAGACTGTTTTGCGCAAAATGACGCAGAGCTGTCGGGCATCGGATAGAGAGTGAATAATCCAAGCCCAAGCAAATACAGTACAAATGTATACGAAAAAATAACATATCCCCATGTTGCCCGCCGCCGTGCTATCAGCCGCGCAATGATGAACGGGATTGTCAGCAAAATGCACATAAATGGCCAATACACCAGGCTCAATGCAAAAGACTCCGAAAACGGTTGAAGAAAATGACGCATATATGTATGTATGATAGCACAGTGTAGGATGCTTATTTTTGATACGGTTTTCTCAGGCTATAATGAAAATATATGAGAATTACTGTTCACCTAAAACCCGGCAGCAGACGCGGTGATATGGTAATTGAAAACGCTGACGGCAGCCTAACGATTTTCACGAAAGAACCGGCGATTGACGGGCGGGCAAATGCAGCGGCAATTCGACTTGCCGCCGCGCATATAGGGGTCGCAAAAACGCGCGTAGTATTACTGCGCGGACGGACGGCGCGGCGGAAAGTATTTGAGATTAGTGATTAATAACTAGAGCCAACTACTTTTGAGTGCGGATTTTTAGAAATTTGAAAGCATCTTTTTCAGCTGCTGGGTATAATTCCAAGGTTTCCAGGTTTATCATAGATGCAGGAATAATTAACCGCGTGTAGGAGTCTGGGCGAGACCCGTATCTAACAAAAGATACCTCTTGTACATTTGTGTAACATTTTAGGTCAAAATACTGCGGTTGATTCTTTCGTCTATCGCATTCTGGATTAAGCTTAAAGTCAATCCCTTTGGCGTCTTCCTCCGCTGATCCATGAATGTAGATATCACCTGCTGATTTGAATGCTTTTGCAATTGCGACCTCGCCAACTATGCCGCGGACGCATCCAGGTATTTCACGTTTGCATTCACGAGGGAGCAGAGAGTAAAACGTACCCTCCATAAAATCTTTGACGTCTGACGCTGACGTCTGCGTGTCCCTGGTTAACACGAAATCTGTCATGTCGTGCATGAGGCGAGCCATTTCTATTACTTCTTTTTTCTCTGTTCTGTTTGAGTTTTCCAAGCCTAGTTCTATCTGTCTATCTACGCATCTTTGTTTATTGTTGTGCCATGCAGCGGGAGCTGCCTCAAGAATCGCAACTGCCAGGTTTCTTTCGGCTTCTACTTTCTCAAGTTCTGTTTTTGAATCTGGATGGATAATGGCTCTTTCTATGTTGCTGCTGTTAGAATCGCTCTTTATCAATTTTTTAAGGCGGCTGATATCTTTGCCAAAAAACGAATGTACAACAGATTGAACAATTGATGAGCACCTGCCGGGTGACAGTTGTTGCTCTTCAAAGAGTATGTGGCGATCTGGGCGGTTGATGGATTCAATATCTTTGCGCGATGCGCATGGGTTTAACTCTTTGTATACTCGTCTTTGATATGCAGTCAGTATGTCGTTGAAGACGGAAACAGAAAGCTCTGGGGATTCTCTCTCAACTGGTTGCGGACCAAACTCGCATGAATAACACCCTATCCTGGCTGCATCTTCCAATGATAGAAATCTAAGGATTGGACATAGTGGACGTTTGTTGGTGTGTTTATTGTCGCTTTCTTCGACGCTGTCAACTTCCTCAAACACTTGGCTAAGCTTTTCGTCATTTAGCTTAGAATCTTCCATATCCTCTGCGCAACTCAGCACAGATTCTCCAAAACATTTTTCCATAACGTGTATAAGTAATAGCATAATAGTGCTTATAAGTCAATTACATTGAATATAAATAAGGTGCTGCTACAAATTACGATGTATTACCGATAGTTAAGAAACAAGCATAAATAAAAAAGAGTAGTTTATGAGATATGAAAAACTATAATTTACCAGTTCGCCGTACGAATCAGCGTGAAGCTAGAGCACCAGCAGCACAAGCTCCTCCAAGCCCACTACGAGGGCGCCATCCCCGTAGAGCTACTACGCAAAGAACAACAACGTATCACCCGCAGCCTAACCGCTGCCAACCATCGTATCCAAACCCTAGAACAAGATCTAGAAGACAAAGAAGAACTAGTTGGTCAGGCACTGGACATTGCCCAGCACATGGCCATCGCCTACCACCACGCACCCAACCACATCCGTCGCATGCTCAACCAACTGTTCTTCGAGCATGTGTACCTGGTGCCAGGCCAGGATGCCGGGCAGATCGCTGCCACAGCGACCTGCCTGCCGTCGTTTGACAGCATCCTAGGCTGGAGCGGAAGCCCGACAGACAACGAGCAGACCTTGCCCGAGGGTGAGGAGAGCAGGAAGCTCATCACCACGGATCCAGGAGAATGCGACGAGGATCAGGCAGCAACCCCTGCCACTACAGCCAGTGACCAACCCCACACATTACAGCCACCAGGCACAGCACAGACCCTCCCAGTACCACGGGGTCACGAGGTCGCAGGGGGTCATGAGGTCGCAAACACCAGACCTGGCATGCAGCCTCCGAACCAGCAGAGCTGCCCCAAACCACCAAAGACCGTCCAGAACAAGCCGTGTTCAACCCAAAAACCCACGCCTGAGGTCTCTCAGGACGTGGGTTTGAGTGTCGAACACTTGGTCGGGGTGACTGGATTTGAACCAGCGACCTCACCGTCCCGAACGGTGCGCGCTACCAAGCTGCGCCACACCCCGACGCCTCCTTTAGTATACCCGACCAGCGAGTATAATAAAAGCATGAGTTTAGAGAGATATCTTGCCGCTGCTACGCTATTGTCCGAGCAAATTACGCTTCGCGAGCTGGCGATTATCCTGCGCGAGCTGGTACGTGTCCAATTCGTGCCTGGTGCGGTGGTTGAATTTGGCTGCTACGCGGGCACGGCGAGCATTCATATTGCGCGGTGGCTGGGTGGTAAGCAATTTCATGTTTACGATTCATTTGCTGGTTTGCCAGAGAAGACAACGCCCGACATGAGTCCTATCGGTGAGCAATTTCGCCCGGGTGAGTTGCTGGCGACGAAAAAGCAATTTATGACGAATTTCAAAAAAGCTGGCGTACCATTGCCGCACATTCATAAGGGGTGGTTCCGTGATTTACATTCAAGTGATGTACCAGCATTAATCAGTTTTGTGTTTTTGGATGGTGATTATTATGAGTCGATTCTCACGCCGCTGCGGCTTGTTGAGGACAAGCTGGCGGACGGCGCGGTGATTGTCGTTGATGACTACACGAACGAAGCGTTGCCGGGTGCTGCGCGGGCGGTTGACGAATGGCTGCGGACTCACCCGGCGCGTTTACGCGTCGAGCAATCGCTTGCGGTGATATATCCGCAGTCTACTATTGATTGACGCCGCCTGCTTTTAGAATCGTTTGCAGCCCATTGTATCCGCCGGCGAAACCGCTCGTCGTGTAGTTGTTGACTACTATGTACGGTAGACCCGATACGCCGAGCGCAAGCGCCCGTTTGGTGTTAGCTTCAATTTCGGACTTATGTTTTTCATGTGTCATACAATCGCTAAACGCGGTAACATCTAACTTAGCTGATTTTGCCGATTCAGTGAAGTAGCTGATCGGCAACTTCGGAATTTCTTTTGGCGCAGCGACATTTTTCACACCAATACCTTTGTCAAAATAGTCGGATTTGATGCGTGGTACGATGTCGTGTGTGTACTCCCAATACTTATTTTGGTCGGCAGCACAATAGGCGGCTTCAGCGCCTTGTTCGCTGTTGGGTACCATGCTTTTAAGCACAGTGACGACGCGGTGTTCATAGCGTAGTTTACCAGGTTTGATGTACGTATCGTTAAATTCATGCTGTGATGTTGCCGCTTCAACCTGAGCACAGTATGAACAAAAATAGTCAGTGTAATCAATAAAAACGTTTTTTGTGTCTGCATTGCCGCGTGACATATGCTGTACCCATGGTCTGCCATCCCCGACATGTTGGTTAGGCGGACGGTTCGCGATATTATATACAAATAACGCGACAATGCCAGCGGCAACAACGCCAAGAACGATATTAATTGGTGCAATACCACGATTGTTACGCATGTGACTCCTTTTGCTGTGTTAATTCCGTATGAATATAAACGATATAACCAGATCTCACAAGTGACCATATACTCAAGCAGAGCGCAACAACTAGTATGAAACTATTAGCGATGTGCGCAGCAGTTGTGGCGGCGGCACCAGAAAAGAACAAAGTCACGATTGGCAAAATAAGCGACGTACCGCAGGGGACGCAGCCGAGTCCAAGTGCGGCGGCTATGGTAGCAAGGCTGCTCGTTGCGGTTTGGCGTGATGCAAGTTGTTTGTCGTTTGCACGGTTGTGTTTGGCGTCGAACACGATAGCGGCAATAGCAATGCCCTGTAAAAGTGAGATAAGAATAATGAGAAAACCGGTGCTTGTCGTAATTGCGTCGCAGGCTAATGCAGCAACAAGCTGACCAACAAGCGCAAGCTTATCGACAATTGGCAGCGAAGATAGAAAAAGTGATCCGTAGAAATTGATATGAATCAGCCCGTAAATGACGATCGAAAATAGAAATGCAACAGCAAAACTGAGCATGACGTACCGCGGCTGCCGGATAAGGCGTTTTAGTCCAGTGAGCGATAACAGCCCCCGCCGCCAATCAAAGCCTTTCATAGCTAAATTATACCGCGATAGCGCGCAGAAGGCTAGAAATGTCTATTGGTTGAGGTTCATGTAAATCTTGATCCCACAAAAATGGTGTAAAATAGTAACTGAATTAACGGAAAGAACATCTATGAAACCGATTTTGAAATTATGTAAGCCGTACGTTGCGGTGTTTGTTGCGCTGGTGGTATTCACGTATGTCGCAGTAATGATGTCGCTACGTTTGCCGGATTATTCAGCGAATATCGTTAACAAGGGAATTATTTTGCAAAATCTTGATTCGATTTGGGCGGATGGCCGCATGATGATCGTCGTTGCGTTAGTTGGCGGTATCTGCACGATTGCAAGCGTATTTTTCGCGGCGCGGATTGCTACAGGATTAGCGCGGGATGTGCGCCGGCGGGTATTCGCGCAGATTGAGAGTTTCGCGATTGCGGATTTTAATCAGTTTTCGACCGCATCGCTTATTACGCGCTCAACGAACGATATTCAGCAAATTCAGATGACATTGATGATGTTACTGCGTTTTGCGCTGATGGCGCCGCTGATGGCGGTTGGTGGTATTCAGAAAGCGTTAGAAAATGCGCCAAATTTGACGTGGATCATCGCATCGGCAGTGGCGGGGCTGTTGATTATAATTGTTATGCTCTTCGCTGTGGCGGTTCCACGATTCAAGAAATTACAGCAGCTGGTTGATAAACTGAATCTAGTAACGCGCGAAAACTTAACGGGTTTGCGGGTTGTGCGGGCGTTCCACAATGAAAAAATTGAGCAAACGAAATTTCAGCGCGTGAATAATGAGTTGAACGGACTAAATTTGTTCGTGAATCGCCTGATGATGGTACTTGATCCGGTGATGATGTTAGTTATGAACCTTACAAGCATTGCAGTGGTTTGGTTTGGCGCGTGGCTTGTTGATGCGGGGACGCTAGAAATTGGTAATATGATGGCGTTTTTGCAATACGCAATGCAGGTGATTATTTCATTTTTGATGATTTCGATGGTATTCATTATGGTGCCGCGTGCGGCGGTGTCGGTGCGGCGCGTCAGCGAGATTTTGAATGCGCAGCCGTCAATTACTGATCCGAAGCAGCCGAACCATCTTCCGATGGATGGCGTGGGAAAAATTGAATTTCGCGACGTGACATTTAGCTACCCGGGCGCGGATTTACCAGTGCTGTCGGGTATTAACTTTACTGCTGAGCCGGGGCAAACAACGGCGTTCATTGGCAGTACAGGCAGCGGTAAATCAACTCTCATTAATCTAATCCCTCGGTTCTATGACGTGAGTGCTGGGCAGATTCTGCTTGACGGTGTTGATATTCGTAATGTCACGCTCAGTGAACTGACCTCTCACATCGGCTATGTACCGCAAAAAGGCGTACTGTTCAGCGGTACGGTTGCGAGTAACATTACTTACGGTAATCAGAAAGCGTCGCGTAAGGAGCTTGAGAAAGCGGCGCAGATTGCCCAGGCGGCAGAATTTATTAATGAACTTGACAGAGCATACGATAGTAGTATTGCGCAGGGTGGTAGCAATGTATCGGGCGGACAGCGTCAGCGGTTATCAATTGCGCGCGCACTGGCAACGCAGGCGCAGATTTATATTTTCGACGATTCGTTTTCGGCGCTAGACTTTAAGACTGACGCGAGGTTGCGGCGCGCGCTTGCTAAGGAGATGAAACATAAAACTATGCTGATTGTGGCGCAGCGTATCAACACGATTATGAATGCTGATAAAATCATCGTACTTGACGAGGGCAAAATCGTCGGGCAGGGCACGCATGCCGAATTGATGCAGTCGTGCCGTATATACCAAGAAATTGCCGCGTCGCAGTTGTCTGATGGAGAGCTTGCGCAGCTAGCGGCTAATGTTGCTACGCCATCATCAGCGTCAAAAAGGTCTGCTACGCGATCTGTCCGGCGGCAGAAAGGAGTAGCGCGATGAGTAATAAACAAGATTTTAAAAAACGACCACGCGTGCGCCAAGGCGGACCGATGGGAAATATGGGTGCGGGCGAAAAAGCTAAAAACTTTCGCGGTACGATGAAAAAATTAGTATGTTATTTGGCGGCGTTTCGTTGGCAGTTGCTGGCGGTCGCGGTGCTTGCGGTTGGCAGTACGATTTTTGCGATTGTCAGCCCGAAAATCCTCGGCGAGGCAACTAACCAAATTGTGAAAGATTACGTTAGCATCAAAGCATACGATACGATCACGAAAAAACTGCCGGCGGATACAAAGCTGCCAAGCGGCACAACAGGCGGCGATATATTAAACAGATTGCCGAATAAGTCGGAGATTGAAGGCAAAATCCCAGCCGGTCAGCTTGACACGATCCGCGCGCTTGATATGACGAAAAAGCCTGCATTCCACTTTGACGCAATTGGCCAAATTGTTCTGTGGCTTATTGGGCTGTATCTGTTGAGCGCGGCGCTTCGTTATCTCGAAAGCTGGATCATGACAAACGTAACGCAAAAAGTCACATTTCAGATGCGGCGTGATATTTCGTTGAAAATTAACCGTTTGCCACTCAGCTATTTTGATAAGCAAACTTATGGCGAGGTGCTCAGTCGCGTCACGAACGATGTTGATACAATCAGCCAGACACTGAATCAAAGTTTGTCGCAAATCGTGTCGGCGGTGGTAATGATTGCTGGTATCGTCGCAATGATGCTATCGATTAGTTGGCAGATGACAGTAGTAGCACTTCTAGTATTGCCAGTGAGCATGGGTTTTGTACTGCTAATTGCGAAAAAATCGCAGGTACAATTTACTCGTCAGCAAACTGAGCTCGGCGAACTGAATGGGCATATTGAGGAGATGTATGCTGGACATCAAGTTATGCGTGTGTTTAACGGGCAAGCGCGGTCGCTCGCAAAATTTACGGCAATTAATAATCAACTGCACGTAAGCGCTTGGAAATCGCAGTTTTTGTCGGGGCTGATGTGGCCAATTATGAATTTCGTTGGAAATTTGGGCTACGTTGGCGTGGCAGTGTTGGGCGGTTGGCTGGCGATCAATGGTCGATTGCAGGTCGGCGATATTCAAGCTTTTATTCAATATATGCGACAGTTTAATCAGCCGATTGAACAGACGGCGAATATCGCTAACGTCTTGCAATCAACGGCTGCGGCAGCGGAGCGGGTATTTGAGTTTATCGACGAACCAGAAGAGACGCGCGAGGGTAGGGATTTGGTAAAGCTAGAAAAAGTGAAGGGCGGCGTGGAATTTGATAACGTCACTTTCGGTTATAATCCAGACGAGCCGGTTATCAAGGGTCTGTCGGCGCGCGTCAAGCCGGGACAGCGCGTGGCGATCGTTGGTCCGACCGGCGCCGGCAAGACGACGCTGGTAAATTTGCTGATGCGATTTTATGAGATTAACAGCGGCGCGATTAAAATTGACGGCGTTGATATCCGCCAGATGAAGCGCAGCGACGTGCGGCAGATGTTTGGTATGGTACTGCAGGATACATGGCTATTTAGTGGCACGATTCGCGATAATTTGCGTTACGGTCGTCCGGACGCTAGCGACGATGAACTGATCGCTACCGCCAAAGAAGCGCACGTTGATCACTTTGTTCGCTCGTTGCCGGGCGGCTACGATATGGTGCTTGATGAAGAGGCAACGAACATTTCGCAGGGTGAAAAGCAACTGCTGACTATTGCGCGGGCGATGCTTGCTAAAACGCCGATGTTGATTTTAGACGAAGCTACTAGCTCAGTTGATACGCGCACCGAAGTGCTGATTCAGCAAGCAATGGATCGGCTAATGAAGGGCAAGACTAGCTTCGTTATCGCCCATCGGCTCAGTACGATTCGCGACGCTGATCTGATTTTAGTCGTGAAAGACGGCAATATCATTGAGCAGGGTACGCACCAAGCGTTACTCGATCAGCATGGTTTCTATGCCGAGCTATATAATAGCCAGTTCGCAGATTAGCGTATACTAAAAGAATGGATGTTGTTTTCTCAGTTGATAAGCAGGCAGCTTTTTATTATTGGCTGCAGATTGTTGCTGGGTGGGATGATTCGTCGGCGGTCGACGCAAAGTCGTTAACGTATTATACAGGGCAAATTCATTCTGTGTTGTCGCAAGAACAACGAAAAGCACTGCACGATGTAAAATATATTTTGCAGCACAATTCCAACCCGCGGCAGCTGTTGGCAGAATTATACGCTGGTAATATTCGCTCGCATGATGCGCGAACAATTGCAGAGCGGGCGCTGTCGTGTATGCCGCTGTTTGAGGCGTTCGTTTGGCGTGATGCGCAGAAAACCATGCTGAGGTGGTGCGATTTACTCCAGGTGTATGATTTCGCGTGTACTAATGAATTGCTTATGAATATTAAGGCCTTTCTTGATTCGACATTTGATTTGTACGCTACGCTTACAGTTTATATATTGCCGAATATCCCCGGTGCGGGAGTGATTGGGCATCGGATTAGCGGTACCGACTTTATCTTGCTGCGCCCGTATATTGAGTACCGCCAAAGTGCTATAGCAAATGTTGTTACCGTTGTGCTGCACGAGTATATTCACGCGATAGAATCATGCTCGACGCGCAGCCGCGCATTGATGAAGCAGTCGTACGAGACATGTATTGCTGCGAACCATATCCGTCCGCCGCATGGATTCACTTGGAAAAGTATGTACATTGAAGCACTGGTATATTGTTTCGCGAACAATATAACCGGCGGATATGCTCGAACGGTTGTGTCTGGTAAGCTGTTACCAAGGATTGAAGAGTTTCAACGCGGATTTCACAGATTGCGATCGAAAGGTACTGCCACGACAAACGATGTAATTGCATGGGCGGGCTTATGCATTACGGATATAGCGGCGCAGTATATTGACGAGGGGAAGGTGATTGATGCAGAGATTGTTGACCATATTGGGGGCGTATATCAAGACATGTACAAGATGGCTTAATCTAAATCTACTTTCGAAAAGTGTCTAACGCACTGAACATTCCCGTCAATACCGCCTGGTCGACGATATGCAGCTGCATAGTAGCAGACAATGCTTGCGGCTTTGTAGCAGCTGGAATGTCGAGCATAGTGTTGAGTGCGTAAACAAAGAACTGGTATCGGTGTGTGCCGAACGGCGGTTGAGGACCGCCGTAGCCGGAATGACCCCAACTGGTTATGCCTTCAACCGCGCCATTTGGCAGGGTGTTGCCAGTGATTTCGGTTGTCTCGGGCGGCAAATTCCAGACAGTCCAATGATAAAATCCATCGCGCCCGGGCGCATCAGGATCATGGCAAATAATGGCGAGACTTTTTGCATTTGCTGGCACGCCGGCAATGCGCAGTGTTGGGCGTCGATTACCGCTAAGCCTTGCGCAAGCTTTTGGGATTTTAGCGCCGTCAGCGAAGTCAGGACTCAAAATATTCATACTGCATATAGTACGAATCAACAGGCAGATCGTCAAGTTATTGTAAATACTTACGTTTTATGTTATAATAAAAGAATGCGCAAAGAGTTAGTAAAAAATAGAACAGGCAAGACGACAGAGGTGTCGCACGCTCTTATGCACGAATTATCGCCTGATGTGCGCGCTGAGGTTGGATCGGCGGTCGCGGCAATGATTATGCAAACAATTGAAGGCGGCGAAACAATGATTGCTGTGACGCCGGAAGAAATCGCTGAGCGCGGCGTGAATGATTCTTCGAAAGGCTTAGCGACGTTTATTGATGGCGAACTAGTCAGTTACGCAAGCGCAACAGCGCCCCGCCCGCGGCGTATAGATAGCGTACCAATGTCGGAAATCGGTTCGGTTATCACAAAAGAAGCGTATCGCGGGCGCGGACTGGCACGGGCTGCTATGGCGGCACTCGTGAACGAGCTGGCGGACGAAGGTGTTGCGTCGGTGGTGTTCGCTAACGGCAAGAGCGAACCTATTGCACGAAGCTTGGGCATGCGCGATGCGCAGTTATTTGAAGTGACGGCAGATATGGCGGAGCTATGCAAAGAATGTAATAACTATTGTCCGCTTAACGACTTAAAGAATAAAGATGAAGAACCGGCGAACCCGGCACGATGTTGTGATACAATTTTAACAAACATTGATGACATCGTGAAAGGTTCGCGCCATGGAAGAAGTTACAAAACTTGCTAAAGAACTTATTGCTATTCCGTCGGTATCAGGCGGCGAGGCGGAGATTTTGAAATTCTGTGCTGATTGGTTTCGTGGTATGAAATTTGATGACGTGTTCACTGACGACATGTTTACAGCTGGCGTGGTGCGTGTGGCAAGCGGTACGGCGCCTCGGGCGCTTATTTTGTGCGGGCATGTCGACACGGTGGCGCCGGGCGACGAATCGGCGTGGTCACGCAATCCGTGGCAGGCGTACGTGCGGGACGGGCGGCTCTATGGATTAGGTTCGGGCGATATGAAAATGGGTGTGGCTTTGCAAATGATCGTTGCAAAAGAATACATTAATGCGCGCCGTGATAACTTGGATGTGTGGTGCGTAGTAGTCGCAAACGAAGAAGTTGATGGTGCGGGTTCGGCGGCATTTACGAATTTTTTTGCGCAGCAGACAAACTATGAAGAAGCAAGTTGTTTAATTGCCGAGCCGACAGATGGCGATCGGATTGAGGTTGGACATCGCGGCAATCGGTTCGTTGAGTTAGAGTTTAGCGGCACGGCGGGGCATGCGTCGCAGGAAGAGAATTACCAGGCGAGCGCGCTGCCGAAAATGGCGCATTTTTTGATGGGATTGCCAGATATTCGCAAAACGTTACACCAAACGTACCGCCACAATATGCTTGGCGAGCCGTCATTTACTCCGACGCGCGTATCGCCGAGCCAATCGTTTTCGGCAAATAAAACCGCCGATAAAACGTATGTGGCGCTTGATATTCGTACAACGCCAGGGCTTGACGAAGCTTTTGAGCGGCAAATGAATGTGTTTGCAGAGGAGTACGACTTCTCGTGGCACTACGTAGCAGAGCCGGTGAGCTCAGCGCTCTGTGCGGACGATGCACCGATTTTGCGCGCGGTGCAAACATGTTTGCCAGAGGGCAAGGTTTCTGTAAGTTTAGGCGCAACTGATCAAGCGTTCTTTCAGAATATCGGCGTGCAAACGGTCGTGTATGGTCCGGGCGATTTTGCGCGAGCGCACACAACCGATGAATCGGTATCGCTCGAAAAGGCTAAAACGGCGCTTGCGGTGTATCGGCGGGTAATAGCGTTGTTGTAGAAGAAGTAATTTTACGGTAACTTTGCCTGCTACTCTGGTACACCATAACCAAGTAATCCTTCATAGCGCTTACCGGTGTTCGTCATGACGCGCACGCGGTTTGCTTCGTTGCCGCCAACGGTGACGAGCGCGCCTTTATTATAATCAAGCATGATATGCGTGTGGTCGCCAAATACAGGTGAATTGCGGTAGATCGCTACGTCACCCGCCTGCGGTACATAGCCGGAGTCCGCCGGCTTGAATCGTCCTGCCGACTGATAATATTCGCGCAGCGTGAATGTGCCGGGAATCCGCCAGCTACCCGTGTGCGGATTTTTCAACGGTACGCCCGCTTGATTCATAACCCAACTGACAAAATCGGCGCACCACGGCTCGCGGCTGCCTTGGCTGAATTTTGTGCCGTCGGCTTGCGCGGTAAATTCACTACGGGCAATCTGGATTATCCGCTGCCGTGCCGGACTAAGTTCGCTCGTATTAATGTTGGGAAACTGCATTTGCCCAGGCGAACGGTCAAGTGTCGTCACAGTCATAATTGATTGTATGCGCTGCCGCGCCGGCGTCCATAGATAAATAATCACGCTAATAACTAGGAATACTATGAAACACGCATATATAGCGAAGCGCTTCGTTATTCGTTGCTTGTTCGCTGCTGCGTGCTGTAATTGCTGCATAATTATTAAGTATGGCATATTTCGTGATGTTTTGCACTTTCGGTGGATATGAATTACTCTATGATGGTAGTGGTGTAACATATGTTATTTGAAAACCGCTATAATACGTTATGTAAATATGTCGAAACGGTTTTCTATGGATATTAAAAAGGCTATATCACAATTATCACTCCCAGACGGCAGTTTCATGGTGGTAGGCAGTGGGTTGCTTGATACGCTTGGTATACGCGCGGCGGGTGATATCGACCTACTTGTATCGCACGATGTTTTTAACAATCTTAAGCACCAGAATTATAAGATACAACAGCACGAAGACGGTTCTGATTATATATCTATCGATCGCTTTGAAATTATGGTGGACTGGTTTGGTAATGATTTAGAAACGATGCGCGAAAGCGCGGTGTATATCGACGAAATACCTTATTGGAGCCTTGAGTCAATGCGCGAATGGAAGTGTGATCACGCGAGAGAAAAGGATGTGCGCGACATTGCCCTTATCGACGAATATCGACAGCAATGTGCTGATATCAAGACAACTGCGAAATCGTAGATACAAAACCGATATTGAAGTGACCGCTTGCCGCGCTTTCGGGAAAGGAGTGATATACTAAAGTGAATGAAACAAGACCGCGGGAGAAAATGTAATGCAGACGAAACAAATCGTTGAGGCAATCGGTTTAGTTAAAACTTACGGTGGAATGAACGTGGTAGACGGCGTATTATTTAGTGCCAGCGAGGGTGAAGTTGGTTGATTATGGAACGAGAGCAAAATGACGTAAATGTTATAATACCGACGTTTAACGGAGGGGATTATCTGCCTAGTCTGCTTAATTCGCTTGTTAGGCAGAGTACGGATGAGTTCTCGGTTATTATTTCGGATAATGGCTCATCTGATGATACTATTGATGTTGCCAACCAATACCATGAAGTGCTTGATCTTGAGGTTATTGACTCTCATCACAAAAAAGGCAAAGCGTTTGCGCTTAATCAAGCCATCAGACAGAGCACAGCGGCAAGATTCCTTTTCATTGATCAAGACGATACGGTTAATACTGATTATGTTGAGGCTATGGCTTGCAAGCTGATAGAATATCCTTATGTGGCGGCCATGATGGATGTAGGTATATTGAATGATTGCTTACGCACATATCCACGAAACATACCACGTGACCAGAAGTTTGGGCAATTTGCAATTAATATAGCTTCAGGTGGGACGCTTGGCGTAAGAAGAGAGGTTTTTGACGATATAGGGTTGTTTGACGAGAGCTTTAACTTCTCTACAAACGATGTTGAATTTTGTTGTCGAGCATATTACGCGGGATATAAATTGGAACTTGTAGACGAGGCAGTTTTGAACTACCGACTGAGGCAAACAGCTAGAGACAATTTTATACAAGGATTGTATTACGGTAGAGGAAACTTTGCAATTGCCCAGAGATACCCAGAAATTAGAGGAGATCAGCGAAATGGTGTAGGGAGGCTTGTTATTGATGCTGGTAGCATAATGTGCAACCTTTTATCTCACTATGAATCTCGAAATAAATCAGCTCATGATCTCGGGAAAGTCTTAGGGCAGCTCGGGTGTAGATGCACACAAGTATTCAATAACATCTAAGTAGTAACGATCAGCATCAGGTGGTGTTATTTGGCAAAGCTTTTGTCTAGTAATCCATTTGTAGTCGCGGTGTTCCCAGCTGAGTTTAATGGGCACTGTCTGAGCGGACGCTTTGAGCTTGACTTTGTATAGTACGTGAATAACGTTTGAATACTCTTTTTGAAATAAGCAATAAATTTGATGAGGCGTTGTTAGTATGCCTGTTTCTTCTTCAATCTCGCGACATACCGCCACAAACCAATCCTCGTTTTTTTCAACCTCTCCACCCGGAAAGTCTGGGTGATTAGGAAAATATGGGTGGGTTAATCCACGGTATAACAAAAGAATATGATTAGAATTATCAAATAGCAGTGCCTTAGCTACGACCTTTTTCATGCTTATTATAGTATACAATAAAAATACTATACAGAGTAGATTATCTCTCTCATCTCGTTAGCTCTTACTATCCATTCGTTGCGTAGCTCATGTAGCTGGTGAATATTGAATAGTTTAGTTAACCACTTAGTTATCGTACTTTGTCCATAGAGCTTTTTCGTATGACGTTTAGCTATATACTCTATAACTCAACTCTCAGGCTTTAGGCAATTGATCTAGTTTAGTAAGGTTAGTATTGGCATAGCTTCCTATGCTATGGTCATGGCTTTTATGAATATAGCCTAGAAGTAAGAGCAACAGTTCATTGTAGCCACACTATCTACCAGACACAACTAAGCTGCCAGGCTTAAGAGCATCTTGATAAACTTCTCAATCACATATCTTCTTCTCTCATCATGAAAGCTTTTAATGATACGTAAGGGTTAGGTTAGCTTTACATCCAGTGTCAGTCTCTATAACCTCAGTAACTATGTAGGTTGCTGTACATACGTTATACTCTTGGCTCTCTTTAGCTTAGCGAAGTAACTAAAGAGCTATTCATCTGCTTAGAACTACTCCCTCTAGGAACGGTGCCGTACTAGCACTTGGCAGGGAGATAGATCACTCTAGCTAATAGGTTCTGTAGTCTACCTGGTAGTCTCTAGGATATTCTTTGTTTGCTTAAGCACCATGGAAGAATAAAGCAAGAAGCAATAATATAAACAACGCTGTCTATATAGCGTATCTTCATATTATAAAGCCATAAACTTTATCTATATATGATCTGCGTAGGGTGTTTTGTTTTAGGTTAATGTTTAGATTATGGTATAGTAACATACAGTATGGATAACATTGATGAGGTGTGGAATATATTTGAATCAGGACTTTCTGAGCGAATCATGAAGTCTGATCTGCGTGAGTGTAACATTACTAATGTAACACATCTATGATATTTGACTGGGCAAATATTGAAAATGTTGATCTTATACAAGAACATAGGGATATATTATGTAAGAATAAAAATATAGTGTTGAAGCTCATAAACGGGTCAGAACAAGCCTAATGTGCGTAGAGTGTATACTGGAAGCGAATAAGTAAAATGGTTTTTGAAGTTATAAGGGGAACCACGATGAAGACGAAACAAATCGTTGAGGCAATCGGTTTAGTTAAAACTTACGGTGGAATGAACGTGGTAGACGGTGTGTCGTTTAGCGTAGGTGAAGGCGAGATTTTCGGTATTCTTGGACCGAATGGCGCCGGCAAGACGACGACGCTTGAGATGCTTGAAGCGCTTCGACCAATTGACGGCGGACAAGCTTATATTGACGGTATTGATGTTGCCAAGCAGCCGAAGAAAGTCAAGCGTATCATTGGCATCCAGCTGCAGGCGACCAGCTTTTACGACAAGCTGAATTTGCGCGAACAGCTGAAAATGTTTGCGAGCTTGTACGGTACGCGAGTGAACGCCGATGAATTGCTTGAAAAAGTTCAATTGATCGACAAAGCGAAAAGCTATGTTGAGCAGCTTTCCGGCGGACAAAAGCAGCGCTTTGCTATTGCCTCAACACTAGTGAATACACCAAAAGTATTGTTTCTCGATGAGCCGACTACTGGGCTTGACCCGCAGGCGCGCCGCAACATGTGGGATTTGATCAAACAGATCCGCAATGAAGGTATGACGATTATACTGACGACGCATTATATGGATGAGGCGGAAGTTTTGTGCGACCGGCTGGCGATCATGGACAACGGCAAGATTTTGACGACTGATACGCCGCATAATTTGATTGAGGCGCTCCTCGCACGCGGTTTCAAGAAAAAACAGGTCGTCGAGCAGGCGAATCTAGAAGATGTGTTCATTGATTTAACAGGAAAGGCAATTCGAGACTGATGAAAGCATATTGGACAGGCGTATTTGGTCAAGTAGCGGCGATAGCAAAGCGTGTTATGCGCGACAAGATGGCGCTGTTTTTTACCTTTTTGTTTCCGCTGATTTTTTTGCTGGTGTTCGGCACGATTTTCAATAATCAATTGGCGTCGCTAAAAGTCGCGATTATCAATCATTCCGATAGCCAGTTTGCTAAAAAATTTGTCGACAACGCCAAGAAAGACGATGCTTCAGCATTGAAAGTTCAAGACGTTAGTAGCATGGATGAAGCGAAGGAAAAAATGAAGCGTTCGCAGCTGGACGGTATTATTGAGCTGCCGGCGGATTTTGGCAAGCCTGGCGCCGATCATCGACCAAGCGGTACAATCAATGTGCTCTATGCCAAAGGTTCAGATCAAGCTGGTAGCGTGTTGAGCGGCGTGATGACGCAGATTGTCGACGGCATCAACAAAGGTATGGGGCAGCCGGAAGCGCCGCTAAAGGTAGCGTCGCAGGCGGTGGGCGATAAAGCATTGAAAACATTTGACTATACATTTACCGGACTATTAGCATTCAGCTTGATGAGCATGGGGATTTTTGGTCTGGCAAATCAAATGCCGACAGAGAAGCAAAAGGGCGCGTATCGGCGGCTGCGGGCGGCGCCGTTTACGTCAGGGCAGTTGATCTTGGCGACGATGATCGTCTATACAATGATTTCCTTACTGAGCGCGGCGTCAATGCTGCTGGTTGGGCACTTGATGTTCCAATTTCAAATGCGCGGCGATTGGTTAACGTTTAGTTTGTTTCTCATGCTGGCAGCAGCAATGATGGTGAGTTTGGGGTTGCTTATCGGCTCATGGGCAAAGAACGAAAATCAATCGTCGCCGCTCACGAACCTGGTGTCGTTCCCAATGATGTTCTTGTCTGGCGCGTTCTTCCCGAGCTATCTATTCCCAGAGTGGCTGCAAGGTATTACGAAATTTATTCCGATGACGCCGGTAGTTGACGGCTTTCGGTTGATTATGACCGAAAATGCTAGTTTGTTTGCAGTGAGTGGGCAAGTGTTGGCGGTGTTTGGCGTGACGATCGTCGTGTATTTTATTTCGACGCGTGTGTTTCGCTGGGAATAAATCAACTGTAAACATATAGCCTTTATAGAACCGGATTGCTTCGCTGTGCGTTTCAAAGGGTTTTGGCTATATCTTTGCTAAGCGCGCTTTAATCTTCTGAGCGATTG
Organism: Candidatus Saccharimonadota bacterium; assembly: GCA_013333675.2. Lineage (GTDB taxonomy): Bacteria > Patescibacteriota > Saccharimonadia > Saccharimonadales > Saccharimonadaceae > Saccharimonas. The sequence continues at coordinate 19,258 of JABCOJ020000027.1, forward strand.
AGCGTTTTTTGCGATGGTCGGCATAGGTCTTTTCGAGTACGCTTGAACCGATTGCAGTGGCAATAAAGACGAGTCCGATTGAGCCGACGAACCATTCCGGCGGATCAACATGGTAGAGTTTTATGAGCATAACAACGCCGAGTGCTAAAATTGCCCAGTGTGCGCCATGTTCTAGGTAACGATACTTTGCAAGCTTGTTTGTTCGCGTCAAGTACACCGTTAGCGACCGCACCCATAATGCGCCGGCGCCTAGTCCTGCGATGATTAAAATCACGTCGTTGGTAATCGCAAAGGCGCCGATTACACCGTCAAGCGAAAATGAGGCATCAAGAATATCAAGATAAACGAACGAAGCAAATGCTGCCATGCCGGTTAATACTTTGGCGTGCGATTGCCGCGCCGAGAAGTAATCGCCAAACAGCTCGAGCGCCAAATGCACGAGCGTGCCGAGCACCGATGCCGCTAAAATTGCTTCGCGATGCGCTGGGTCGGCAGTGGCATACAGCCCCATTGCGACGAGTAACATTACGAATACCTTAAACACTTCGTAGCGTCCGAACCGCGACATCATCTTTTCGATTCGCTCAAGCCAGTAGAGATCTTTATTGCGGTCCATGAAATAGCTAATGCCAATCATCAAAAGGAACGTACCGCCGAATGCGTTGATAATTGGCGCGGCGCTATGCAGCGTGGCGCTATAGGCTGCCGGTTGATGAAGCGCCATATGAAGCACGCTCATAAAGTTGTGTTGGCTTGACAGCATAACGATGACGATCGGCAAGATGAATCGTACTACAAACACCGCGGTGACAATCCCGACTGTTAAAAACATCGTTTGCCAGAATTTTGACATACGCGCTAGGATACGGCTATTGATAACGGCGTTATCAAAACTAAATGTTACCTCAAGGAGAACGAGCACGACGAACAGCCAGAGGGCTTCAAGTCCTTTATTGTGCGCCGTCCATGCGCCCAACCCGATTGTTAATAGGGCGGAGACGAGGAAAATACGAAATGGATGATGAGCGTGCAGTAATTTTTTCATACGGGCTATCATACGGCTTTTTACAAGAAAAATCCAGAGCCGGCAAGCGGCGTGTTTGAGTTTATCTGGGGTGAGTACGTCAATTGCACTAGCACACAATACATTCTATGAATTCTGTAGTTGTCGTATCTTTAGATTGACGATTTCTTTGGGATCTTTATTTTCTTCCAAAGCGGCGCATGCTTCGTCAATGTATTCATTTAGTTCAATCAGACTTAGTTTTTCAACTTCAAACCCAGACGAATATAGCTCTAGGATAATACGACGTAAACAAACTAAGTCGTCAACGTCTTTTTGTAAGATAAGAGAATCGGTGAGTGCTAATAAATCATCTTTCATATAATATGGTCTCCTAGGAAAGTGAGCAGTTTAACGTCATGCTCAGGACTGGCATAGCTAGCCGTTGTAGGCTCCGCGATCCCCGAACGGCTCGCCGTTCGGACCGAAGTGGTCGTGTCCACCAGGGGCATAGTACTCAGAGCCACTAACGTGACCGCTCGCGATACCGATGTGGCCGTCGCGGGAGCCCTGACCGAAAGAGATAGTCACAGGGTCGCCGTCGGCGGTAGTAGCGTAAACGGGTGGCGTCCAGCTGTTGTCTCCTCCGACTTCTCCGTTGCCGAAGTTGGGGTCGGTCTGCGGGTTTGCCATGATAACTCCTTATGGAGTCGGGTGGAGAATAAATTCCCCACAAAGTGACGCATCTCGGACTTCAATGATCATGAAGGAAATGCGAGCTCTTGTGGATTACAAAAGCTAATA